>NZ_JAGPXJ010000059.1:0-48458 GCF_018070605.1 Streptomyces sp. B15 | reverse complement strand
GCGCGTGGTCGTGGTCGGCGGCGGCAACTCCGCCGTCCAGGTCGGCTACGAACTCGCCCGGATCGCCCAGGTCACGCTCGCCACCCGCGCCCCGATCCGGTTCCTGCCGCAGATCAGGGACGGCAAGGACATCCACCACTGGACGGCCACCAGCGGCTTCGACCGACTGCCGCCCGCCTGGCTCGCCCGAGCCGTTCCCGGCACGCTCGTCATGGACACCGGCGACTACCACCGCGCTCTGAAGAAGGGCCTGCTCGAGCGGCGGGAGATGTTCGCGGCCCTGGACGGGGAACACGTCGTCTGGACCGACGGGGAGCGCGAGCGCGTCGATGTGGTCCTGCTGGCCACCGGATACCGGCCCGACCTGCCCTATCTGCACCCGCTTGGCGCCCTGGACGAGAGCGGCATGCCACTGCACAGCGGCGGCCTGTCCCTGACCCACCCCGGCCTGGTCCACCTCGGCCTGGAGTTCCAGCGCTCCTTCGCCTCGAACACGCTGCGCGGCGTTGCCCGGGACGCCGGGCACGTGATTCCACCGCTCGTCGCCCACGTCCGCAAGGCCCCTGCGGCCGTCGGCCTGTAAGCAGGGGGACACGAGTTCAGGGGTGCGGCACCAGCGCCCGGAAGGCAGTGGCGTTCCGCACCCCTGGCCTACTGTTTCGACCCGTGTCAAAATAGAGGCATGTCGAAGACGAGTCTGCCGCTGGCCGAGGTGGTGCCGTGCTGCCCGCCGCTGACCGAGCGCCCCATGACCGCGGAGGAGGCCGAGACCGCCGCGCGGATGTTCAAGGCGCTCAGCGACCCGGTGCGGCTGCGGCTGTTCTCCGCGGTCGCCTCCCACGCGGGTGGCGAGGCGTGCGTGTGCGACATCTCCGACGTCGGCGTCTCCCAGCCGACCGTCTCCCACCACTTGAAGAAGCTGAAGGAGGCCGGGCTGCTGCTCTCCGAGCGGCGCGGGACCTGGGTCTACTACAGCGTCGCCCCCTCCGTGCTCGCCGCGATGGGCCAGATCCTGACGACAGCCCCCGCAGCCGCCTGACGATGAGCCGCCCCGACCCGTCGAGCACGCGCGTCGTCCCACTGACCCGTGAGCACGCCGACGACGTACTGGCGATCTACCAGGCGGGCATCGACGAGGGCAACGCCACCTTCGAGACCACCGCCCCCACCTGGGACGCCTTCGACGCGGCCAAGCTGCCCGACCACCGCTTCGCCGCCCTCGACGCGAACGGAACGGTCCTCGGATGGATCGCGGCCACCAGGGTCTCCGACCGCTGCGCCTACGCCGGCGTGGTCGAGCACTCCGTCTACGTCCACTCTGGCGCACGCGGCCGGGGCATCGCCTCCGCGCTGCTCAAAGCACTGGTCGACTCCACCGAGGCCGCCGGGATCTGGACCATCCAGTCGGGCATCTTCCCGGAGAACACCGCCAGCCTCGCCGTCCACCAGCGCGCCGGATTCCGCGTCATCGGCACCCGCGAGCGCATCGGCCGCCACCACGGCCGCTGGCGCGACGTCGCCCTGGTCGAGCGCCGCAGTCCGGCGATCGTCTGACCCGCGCAGCACGGAACCGGGCCGGCTGTCGGATGCGGTCGGCCATCGTCGCCGGCGCGCCCATGCCGTGGAGAAGATCCTCGACCGGGTTCTGCCGGTTGGCGGACGAGAGTCCCGTCCGAGCGCACCCGGCGGCGAGCCCTGCCTGGCCGCCGCCGACCACCACGTCGGCCTGCTGCGTCACCGCCCGGCGAACTTCCCGCGCCAGGCCAGGGATACGTAGACCAGCGCCACCAGCACCGGAACCTCGATGAGGGGGCCGACGACGCCGGAGAGGGCCTGGCCTGAGGTGACGCCGAAGGTGGCGATGGCGACCGCGATGGCCAGCTCGAAGTTGTTTCCGGCGGCGGTGAAGGCCAGGGTGGCGGTGCGGTCGTAGGCCAGGCCGAGCGCCTTGCCGAGGGCGAAGGTGCCGAACCACATCAGTGCGAAGTACACGAGCAGCGGCAGCGCGATGCGGGCCACGTCCAAGGGCTGCGAGGTGATCGTCTTCCCCTGGAGGGCGAAGAGCAGCACGATGGTGAACAGCAGGCCGTAGAGGGCCCACGGTCCGATCTTGGGCAGGAACTTCTGCTCGTAGGGTTCGCGGCCCATCTTCTTCTCGCCCAGGCGGCGGGTGAGGAACCCGGCCAGCAGCGGGATGCCGAGGAAGACGACGACGTTCAGCGCGATGTGCCACACGGAGACGTCCAGGCCCTGCCCGTCGCCGAGGTTCAGCCACTGGGGCAGCAGGTCGAGGTAGAACCAGCCGAGCAGGCCGAAGGCGAGCACCTGGAAGACGGAGTTGAGGGCGACGAGTACGGCGGCGGCTTCCCGGTCGCCGCAGGCCAGGTCGTTCCAGATGATCACCATGGCGATACAGCGGGCCAGGCCGACGATGATCAGTCCGGTGCGGTACTCCGGCAGGTCGGGCAGGAAGAGCCAGGCGAGGGCGAACATCACGGCCGGACCGAGGACCCAGTTGACGACCAGGGACGAGATCATCAGCCTCTTGTCGCCGGTGACCGCGTCGAGCTTGTCGTAGCGGACCTTGGCCAGGACCGGATACATCATGACCAGCAGGCCGACGGCGATCGGCAGCGAGATGCCGCCGATCTCGACCTTGGACAGCGCGTCGTTCAGACCGGGAATCGCCCGGCCCAGGCCCAGCCCGACGGCCATGGCGGCCAGGATCCACACGGCCAGAAAGCGGTCGAGAGTGGAGAGCTTGCCGACGACACCCCCGACTGCGGCGGGGGCGTCGTCCGCGGGTGGGCTGGTGGTCTCTTCGGTGGTGCTCATGGGCAGGCCCTCTTGATGTCGGCAGCGGCGGTGGCACGGGCGGTCTCGGCCAGGTCGGTGAACTGCCCGGCCAATGCGGCGATGACGTCGGACCGCAGGCGGTAGTAGGTGAAGCGGCCGCACGGCTCGGTCTCCACCACACCGGCCTCGCGCAGCACCCGCAGATGGTTGGACAGATTGGTCTGGCGCGCGCCGGTCTCCTCGACCAGATGCGTGGTGCACAAGGTCTCACGCGCCAGCAGGTGCACGATCTTCATCCTGAGCGGGTCGGCCAGCACCCGGATCAGGTCAGTGTCGACTGACGTCAGCATGGACTGATACTGTCACATCATTCGAAGCTGATGCCAACCCGGCCCCTGGCCGCCGCCCGGGACGGCCGCCGTCCACCCGAGCGCCCGGACGCGTTCGCCCGCATCCGGGCGGCCCCGGACACGGGGTGACCCGAGCGCTGTTCGTGTGCAGCCACGGCACGGGCCGCTCCCCGCCGGCCGCGGCCCCGCTGAAGCGCACCGCGAAGCCGCTGAACCGACCGCGAAGGATGAACTGATGCCCTCCACCCCCGCCGCGTCCGTGCTGTTCGTCTGCGTCCACAACGCCGGACGCTCGCAGATGGCAGCAGGATTCCTCACCCACCTCGCGGGCGACCGCATCGAGGTCCGCTCCGCGGGCTCGATCCCTGGCGACCAGGTCAATCCGGCGGCCATCGAGGCGATGAGGGAGGTCGGCATCGACATCTCCGACCAGAAGCCGAAGGTGCTCACCACAGAGGCCGTCCAGGCGTCCGACTACGTCATCACCATGGGCTGCGGCGACGCCTGCCCCGTCTTCCCCGGCAAGAAGTACCTCGACTGGGCACTGGAAGACCCGGCAGGCAAGGGCGTGGAATCCGTACGCCCCATCCGCGACGAGATCAGGACCCGCATCGAGGCACTCATCGCCGAGATCGACGCGGCGGGCCCCGCGAGCACCAGGTGACAGGGGAAAGGTGAGCGGCGACCAGCCGCGCCCGGCCGCGCAGACCGCCGGCCTCGCCTTGCGCCTGACCACCACCGTGCACGACGCACGGCACGGGACCCACGACACGGCACTGCGCGGACGGCGGCAGGCCGGAGCCCGGCAGCCGGTGACGATCCGTACGCGGCGGCCCACCGGCCTCCGGGGCCGCGACACCGCGCAACCCCTGAGCGTTATGCCCGGTAGGTCTTCTTCCACCGCGTGCGGTGCCGTCCATCGCCCTGCCCCGCACCGTTGACGCCGATCAGCGACTCCAGGGAAGCACCGTTGTTCCACATGCCCAGATGGTCACGGTGGACGGCGAGAATGCCGTGCTCCACGGCGAACGCCTCGGAGGGGCGGCTGAAACGGGTGGTCGTCACGAAGACGGCCACATCCGCTGCGAAGTGCACCTTGGCGCCCAGAAGGTCCCTCATCTCCCGGCTGGCGATCGAGCTGCTCGGCGCGTAGCGCTTGCACTGGATCACCATGGAGCGGCCGTCCGGCAGACGCCCCACGACATCGGCGCCGTTGTCGTGGGAGCCGCCCACCCGGCGCACTGCCGTGCACCCGTCCCTGCGGCACAGGTCGGCGACCAACTCCTCGAAGTCCCTCCCCGTCATCACGTCCACCTCGGCGAGAGTGCGACGGCCCGCCTTCACGGCCTCCTCCGCCCGCCAGCGACGGTCACTGCCCCGTGCGGCGCGGTCCTTGCGCCACAGCCACCAGCCGGCAGCACCGACGCCACCCGCGAGCGCGGTTCCCGCGAGATACGGCCAGATCGTCGACCAGAAGGCCACCAAAAGAACCAACGACAGTCCTGCTGCGATCGCGGCTGCTTTCCGCCGCGCCGCGCGCCGCTTCCGTCCAACCGATCGCCGACCCCGCCGTCGAGCAACCATCCCGGTCCCCCACACGCCCGCCCCGCGCCCCTCGTCTCCGTAACAGTCTGGGCAACTCTCGGCAGGCCGGGAAGAGCGCCTGTCAGTTGCAGCCGTCTCCGGTCGGTCACGGCCGTGGGCCGGCCTCCCGGCCTGGAGGGCACAGCCGCCGGAGACGAGCACATGGGGACCGGGGCTCGGAGACCGGGCGCCGGGGCCGGGGGCGGGTCAGGTGGTGGTGCAGTCGGGGCACAGTCCCCGGTAGGTCACCTCGACGTCGGAGACGGTGAACCCGAACCGTTCGGAGTCGGGCAGTTCGGCCAGCGGATCACCGGTGGGGTGCACGTCGCGGATGGTGCCGCAGCGCGAGCACAGCAGATGGTGGTGGGGCCGGTGAGCATTCGGGTCGTAGCGCTTGGCCCGGTCGTCGGTGGCCACCTCCAGCACTTCGCCGAGCGAGACGAGCTCACCGAGCGCGTTGTAGACGGTGGCGCGGGAGATCTCCGGCAGCCGGGCGGTGGCACGGGTGTACACCTCGTCCGCGGTGAGGTGGACGTGCTCGCCGTCGAGCACCTCGGCGACAACCCGGCGCTGGGCGGTCATCCGCCAGCCACGTCCGCGCAGCCGTTCCAGCAGGTCACTCATGACCACCAGCCTAACCATCGTCTGCCGAGGGAAATCCTTACGGGTCTGGCTTCCGTATTGACTTGGAATTTGTCCATCGTAGGATCGGCTCCAGCGACAGCCAAGGGGCAGGACACAGCAGGAAAACACGTGACGGTTCAGCAGTTGGCCCGCTCACAACCGCATCCGCGACCCGGTCGAGAAGGCGGCGGTCTGCACGGGAGCTGTGCCCCGGCTGTTCCACCACCGGCATTTCCCGAGCACCGTGATCCGCCCAGTCCGGAAGGATTCCCATGACTGAGAACCACGACGCGATCGTCACAGACGAGAAGCCGGAGGACACCGCCGGCTGCCCCGTCGCGCACGGTCGCGCCCTGCACCCCACCCAGGGTGGTGGAAACCGCCAGTGGTGGCCCGAGCGGCTCAACTTGAAGATCCTCGCCAAGAACCCCGCCGTGGCCAACCCCCTCGGCGAGGACTTCGACTACGCCGAGGCCTTCAAGTCCCTCGACCTCCAGGCCGTGAAGCGGGACATCGCGGAGGTGCTGACCACCTCGCAGGACTGGTGGCCCGCCGACTTCGGCCACTACGGCCCGCTCATGATCCGGATGGCGTGGCACAGCGCGGGCACCTACCGGATCAGCGACGGCCGCGGTGGCGCCGGTGCCGGGCAGCAGCGGTTCGCCCCTCTCAACAGCTGGCCGGACAACGGCAACCTGGACAAGGCCCGCCGGCTGCTGTGGCCGGTCAAGAAGAAGTACGGTCAGAGCCTCTCCTGGGCCGACCTGCTGATCCTCACCGGCAACGTCGCCCTGGAGTCGATGGGGCTGAAGACCTTCGGCTTCGCCGGTGGCCGCGAGGACGTCTGGGAGCCGGAGGAGGACGTCTACTGGGGTCCCGAGACCACCTGGCTCGACGACCAGCGCTACACCGGCGACCGCGAGCTGGAAACTCCCCTCGGCGCCGTCCAGATGGGCCTCATCTACGTCAACCCGGAGGGCCCGAACGGGAACCCGGACCCGCTCGCCGCGGCCCGCGACATCCGTGAGACGTTCCGCCGGATGGCGATGAACGACGAAGAGACGGTCGCCCTGATCGCCGGCGGCCACACCTTCGGCAAGACCCACGGCGCGGGCCCGGCCGACCATGTGGGCAACGACCCCGAGGCGGCCTCGATGGAGGAGCAGGGCCTCGGCTGGAAGAACAGCTTCGGCACCGGCAAGGGCCCGCACGCCATCACCTCCGGTCTGGAGGTCACCTGGACCGCCACGCCGACCCGGTGGAGCGACGGGTTCTTCAAGAACCTCTTCGAGTACGAGTACGAACTCACCCAGAGCCCGGCCGGCGCCAACCAGTGGGTGGCCAAGGACGCCCCGGAGATCGTCCCGGACGCGCACGACCCGTCGAAGAAGCACCGCCCGCAGATGCTCACCACGGACCTGGCGCTGCGCTTCGACCCGGTCTACGAGCCGATATCCCGCCGCTTCTACGAGAACCCCGAGGAGTTCGCGGACGCGTTCGCCCGGGCCTGGTACAAGCTCACCCACCGCGACATGGGCCCCAAGTCGCTGTACCTGGGCCCGGAGGTCCCCGAAGAGACCCTGCTGTGGCAGGACCCGCTGCCCGAGGCCGAGGGCGAGACCATCGACGCCTCGGACATCGCCGCCCTCAAGGCCAAGCTCCTCGGCTCGGGGCTGTCCGTCTCGCAGCTGGTCACCACCGCCTGGGCGTCGGCCTCGACCTACCGCGGCAGCGACAAGCGCGGCGGCGCCAACGGTGCCCGCATCCGCCTGGAGCCGCAGCGGGGCTGGGAGGTCAACAACCCCGACGAGCTGGCGACGGTGCTGCGCACCCTGGAGGGCGTCCAGCAGGAGTTCAACTCCGGCGCCGGCGCCAAGAAGGTCTCCCTTGCCGACCTGATCGTGCTCGGCGGCTGCGCGGCGGTGGAGAAGGCGGCCAAGGACGCCGGCGTCGACATCGAGGTGCCGTTCACCCCGGGCCGGGTCGACGCGACGGAGGAGCACACCGACGCGGAGTCGTTCGCCGCGCTGGAGCCGAACGCCGACGGGTTCCGCAACTACCTCGGCAAGGAGGCCCGCCTGCCGGGCGAGTACCTGCTGCTCGACAAGGCGAACCTGCTCACGCTGAGCGCGCCCGAGACGACGGTTCTCGTCGGTGGCCTGCGCGTGCTGGGTGCCAACCACGACCAGTCGAAGCTGGGTGTCTTCACCGACACCCCGGGCAGGCTGACCAACGACTTCTTCGTCAACCTGCTCGACATGGGCACGGCGTGGAAGGCGGCCTCCGGGGACCAGAACACGTTCGAGGGCCGGGACGCCGCCACCGGTGAGGTCAAGTGGACGGGCAGCCGTGCCGACCTCGTCTTCGGTTCCAACTCCGAGCTGCGTGCGCTCGCGGAGGTCTACGCCTGCGACGACGCCAAGGAGAAGTTCGTCACCGACTTCGTCGCGGCGTGGGACAAGGTGATGAACCTCGACCGGTTCGACCTCGTCCAGTCGTGAGCAGGTGACCGCGGGCGCCTGAGCCGGACGGCCGCCCCGGGCAGCTGAGCCCGGACGCCGCCTCGGGCACCTGATCGCTCAACTCCGCAACATCGGGCCGACCGTGGGCCCCGACCGTTCGCCGGTCGGGGCCCACGGCGTTGTGCGCCTCCGCCGTGGGCGGGTCCGCGCCGGTCGGGCGCCGCGGCGGGGCCCGGCAGCGCCCCGGCCGCGCACGGCGCCGACGCGGCGCGCCCGGTCAGCGTGCACGAACCCGGGGCCGGGACCCGGCGGAACGCCGGTCGGAGCGCCATCCGGAGAGCCGGTTGTAACGGGGCGCCCCCTCAGCAGCGCGGAATCCGCGGAACTCCCCCTCCGCCACGCCGGTTCGAGCCCTGAAGCCCTCTGAACCATTCGGTCCCCGGAGCCGTGAACTTTTCGACCGGACCAGCCATCCAACACCGGTGTCCGACCCGATCACCAGGGCTGGTTACGCACACACGCCACGCCCCGGGGCGCTTCCGGTGCGCCCGCAGCACCGCAGTTCCCCCCACGATGCGCAGATGCGGAGCTTTCTCCATGACTGCAAAACTCCTGACCGTACGCAAGACCGTTGCCGCCGTCGCCGTCGGTGGCACGCTGCTCGTCGGCACCCCGCTGGTCGCCAAGGCCGTCACCTCCGGGGACCCGGCACCCACGGTCACCGCCAAGGGCGCCACGCTGGTGGACGCCGAGAGCGGCGACTCGCTCTACGGCAAGGACGCCGACAAGCCCCGCCCGATGGCGAGCACCGCGAAGATCATGGCCGCCACCGTGGTGCTGGACACCGAGAACCTCGATCTGGACCGCAAGGTGACCGTCCGCCAGCAGTACCGCGACTACGTCACCAAGCACCACGCCAGCACCGCGGACCTGCAGACCGGCGACCGGGTCACCGTCCGCCAGCTGCTCTACGCTTCCCTGCTGCCCTCCGGCGCGGACGCCGCGTACGCCCTGGCGGACACCTTCGGTACCGGCGCCACCAGAGCCCAGCGCGTCAAGTCGTTCGTCGGCAAGATGAACGCCACGGCCCGCCGACTGCACCTGGACAAGACGACGTTCGGCACGTTCGACGGCACTCGCGACGACTCCAGCACGCCCGTCGAGCTGGCGAAGCTGACCCGGCACGCCCTGCACAACGACACCTTCCGGAAGGTCGTGGGGACCGAGAAGTACAAGGGCGACGCCCCGGCTGCCAACGGCCGCACCCGCACCTACACCTGGACCAACACCAATCAGCTGCTCGGCGCGTACGACGGTGCCATCGGCATCAAGACGGGCACGACCGACGAGGCGGGCAAGTGCCTGGTCTTCGCGGCGACCCGCGACGGCAAGACCCTGGTGGGCACCGTGCTGAACAGCAAGGACCGCTACCAGGACGCCGCCAAGCTGCTCGACCACGGATTCGGCTCCGACAGCGCGAAGAACCTCAAGATCCGCGAGCTGCCGACAGGCGCCCAGCAGGACTGACGCCAGGACCGGCGTCCAGGACCGGCGCCCAGAACCGACGCCACCGGGCTGCCATGGTGAGTGCTCTTCCCTCACTCTTCCGGTGCGCCGTCCGCCGGGTCCCTTGCCCGGATCCCGTCCCGGTGCTCGACTACGTAGCCGCGGGACGGCCGGAAGGGGCGCCGCGGCCCGCGTACCCGACGCACGCGAGGAGTGCCCGTGAACACGGACGCCACGCCGCCCACCCGGCGGGACCTGCAGCATCCGGGCTTCGCCCGCCAGTACCTGAGGATCGCCGCCGAGATGGACAGGCGCGGCGGCAGCGCGCACCGGCGGCAGCTGCTGGACGGGCTGAGCGGGCGGGTGCTGGAGGTCGGCGCGGGGCAGGGGCGCAACTTCCGGTACTACCCTTCGGCGGTCACCGAACTCGTCGCCCTCGAACCGGAGGACACCCTGCGCGCCGCCGCGGGGCAGACGGCCGCCGCTGCGCCCGTGCCGGTCACGGTCGTCGCGGGGCAGGCCGGTGCGCTGCCCGCGGGGGACGGGACGCTCGACGGTGTGGTCTTCTCCCTCGTGCTGTGCAGCGTTCCCGACCCGGGCGCCGCGCTGGCGGAGGCGGCGCGGGTGCTGCGCCCGGGCGGGCAGTTGCGCTACTACGAGCACGTACGGTCACGCCGCCGGCTGGGCGGTCTGGTGCAGGACGCCATCACACCGCTGTGGGCCCGGGTGGGCGGCGGGTGCCACCCCAACCGCGACACCGAGGCCGCCATCCGGTCCGCCGGTTTCACCCTGGACCGGGCCGACCGCTTCCCGTTCGCACCCTGCACGTTCACACCGCGCCTCGCGCATGTGATCGGCGTCGCGACCAAGGCGTGAGCGCGCGGAAGCGGGTCCCCCGCCGGGCCACAGCCCACCCCGCCGACCGGCGGGGTAGCGGACACACCGATCTCCTCTGCAGGTCGCACCGGCCGCCCGCCGCCCTGCCGTAGCCTCTCCGAAGGGCGGGGAGGAGTTGGTCCGGGGAGGGAGCAGCAGGCACAGGACGCAAGGAGCGCGACGGTGATCCGGGTCGTGGTCGTGGACGACGAGGAGCTGGTGCGCTCCGGGCTGCGGCTGATCCTGGGCACTGCGCCGGACATCGAGGTGGTCGCCGACTGCGGCGGCGCCGCGGCGGTCGACAGGGTGCGGGCCCACCGTCCGGACGTGCTGCTCCTGGACATCCGGATGCCGGACGTGGACGGGCTGACCGTACTGCGCGAGCTGGAGGCCCTGCCCGAGGCGCCGCGGACCGCCATGCTGACGACGTTCGACGCGGAGGAGTATCTGGGCGCCGCGCTGCACGCGGGCGCGGCGGGCTTCCTCCTCAAGGACACCGCGCCCGAACAGCTGGTGCACGCCGTGCGGGTGCTGGCGGACGGCGGGCGGGTGCTCGCCCCCGGGGTGACGCCCACCGTGATCGGCGGCTATCTGGGCGGCAGACCCGACGCGGACGCCAGGCACCGGGTGGCCACGCTCACCGACCGCGAGCGGCAAGTGCTGGCCCTGGTCGGCGAAGGGCTGTCCAACAGCGGGATCGCGCGGCGGCTGCACCTCGCGCACGGCACCGTCAAGGACCACGTCAGCGCGCTGCTGGCCAAGCTGGGCGGCGTCAACCGGGTGCAGGCGGCGGTCCTCGCCGACCGGGCCGGACTGGTGGGACAGCTCTCGGGCCACTCACCGGACGGCTCTCCCGACGGCACGGCGCCGTGAAGCTCCCGAACGGTCGGGCGTCCGCTCGAAGCCGGATGCACGGCCTCGTCCGCCTCCTCCTTCCGGTGGCGCTCGGTGTCGCCGACGCGTTCCTGGTCAACGGCGCCCGCCCCGGCCCGGAGCTCGGGGTGTCCCTGGCGGCCGCCTTCGCGCTGCTGGTCAGGCGCCGGTGGCCGGTGGCCGTGCTCGTGGTCACGCTGCTGGGGATCTACGTCGGCTACATCTGGTTCGCTCCGCTGATCGCCCTCTACACGGTCGCCTCCCGACGCGTCGGCACCGGCTGGGCGGTGGCCGGTGCCGTGGCGCTGGCCGTCGCGCACTACGTCCCCTACCCCCTCGACGGCTTCGCCCCGTCCTTCGGCCGCCAGGACGTCCTCGACGTGCTCGACTCGTGCGCCCAGGGCGCGGCGCCGGCCGTGTTCGGGCGCTGGACCCGTACCCGGCGGCAGCTGCACGAGCGTGTCCAGGAGCTCACCGCGACCCGGCACCGGGAGGCGGAGCTGCTGGCCGAACGCGCCGTGACCGTCGAACGGGCCCGGCTGGCGAGGGAGATGCACGACGTGGTCGCACACCAGGTGAGCCTGATCAGCGTGCAGGCGGGTGCCCTGCGCGCGACCTGCCGCGACGACGGGTCCCGGGATCTGGCCGAGACCGTGCGCGAGCTCGCCGTCAAGACACTGACGGAGCTGCGGCACATGGTCGGCGCCCTGCGCTCCGGCAGCGGTACGGGAACCGGGACGGCCCCGCAGCCCAGGCTGGTCGACCTGCCCGTGCTGACGCGGGAGAGCGGGCTGGACGTCACATTGGACCTCGACCCGGAACTGGAGTCGCCCGCCGCCCTGCCGGAGGCCGTCGAACGCGCCGCGTACCGCACGGTCCAGGAGGCGCTGACGAACGTGCGCAAGCACGCGTCCGGTGCCGTCGTCCGGGTCGCGGTGCGGATGGACGGTGCCGGTGGCGCGGGCCGGCAGCTCGCCGTGGAGGTGCGCAACGGCCCTCCCGCTGCCGCGCCGGAGCCGCAGGAGTACCCGGAGGGCGGTCACGGGCTGCTCGGTCTGCGGGAGCGTGCGCTGCTGCTCGGCGGCGCCTGCCACGCGGGACCGACCGAGGACGACGGCTTCCTGCTGAGCGCCTCCTTCCCCACCACCTGCTGAGACGGGCGCGAACACCGTGCCCGTCCACGACCTGCTCCACGCCCCGCCGGTCCGGTTGCTCCGCGTACGCCGGTCCGCCTGCTCCGCGCCACCCGCTCGGCGGCGTTCCGCGCGCCCGCCCGGTCGCCCCCGGCTCTACTTGAGCCCCGGAGGCCCACAGGTACCGGATGGCCTTCGATCTCGCGCAGTCGCACAAGGAGCCCACCGATGAGCGGGGAGTTCCCTCTGGACCCGGCCGAAACCGCCGAAACCCCGGGGCCCTCCCACGTGCCACCGACCGACGACGCGCCCGACGCCCTCGCCCCGCGAGGGCTCCACAGGCGGTCGGCGCCGGTCCCGGTTCCGGTCCCGGTGCCCCCGAGGAGCGGGACGCGGCCGCGCGGCGGACCCGGCGCACGGGTCGAGCGCTCCCGGCGGGCGCGGCGGTGCTCAGCCTGCTGGCCGGGGGCAGCCGGGTGCATCTCGGCGTGCACCGGCCCACCGACGTGATCGGCGGGCTGACGCTGCGCACGGTGGTCGCCCTGCTGGTCAGCACGGTGCACAAGCTGTGGGAAGCACCCCGCCCCGGCCACTCCTCGCGGTGAGTACGGTGTGTCCTGCACGCCACCGGGCACTCCGCCTGTGACGTTCCAAGGACGCGACGGACGCGAGGGAAGCGAGGGGCACCGATGGAGACCCACCGGGCAGGGAGCGGGAGTCCGCGCGCCGGTGCCGAGGGCGTACGCGCCACCGTCAGCAGGACGCTCGGTACCTGGGACCGCGCCCTGTTCCGCAGCGTCGCCCAGCGCCACTGGCCGCGCGGTGAGGGGGTGCTCCCCCGGCTGAGCCGTTCCGCCGATCACAGCAAGCTGTGGCTGGGCACGGCGGCGGCCATCGTGCTCTCCGGGGTCGGCGGGCCCCGTGCCCGGCGCGGCGCGCTACGCGGACTGGCCTCGGTCGCGGTGGCCTCCACGGTGGTCAACACCGTCGGCAAGGGCGCGTTCGGCCGCACCCGCCCCGTGCTGGACGAGGTACCGGTGATACGCCGTCTCAAGCGGCTGCCGGTCAGCACCTCCTTCCCCTCCGGGCACTCGGCGTCGGCCGCCGCCTTCGCCACCGCGGTGGCGCTGGAGTCACGCGGCTGGGGCGCGGCGGTCCTGCCCGTGGCCGCCTCGGTGGCCTTCTCCCGCGTCTACACCGGCGTCCACTACCCGAGCGATGTACTGGTGGGCGCCGCGCTCGGCACCGCGGCCGCCTTCGGAGTACGCGCGGTGCTGGACACCCGGCGCCCGGTGCCCCCGGCCCAGCCCCTGGTCGAGGCGCCGGCGCTGCCCGCCGGGCGCGGTCTGTCGGTGGTGGTCAACCCGGGCTCGGGCTCGGCGGCGTCCGCCCGCGAGATCAGCGAGGCGCTGCCCGCGGCCCGCGTCGTCCACTGGGACCCGGACGCCGGATCGCTGACCGAGCTGCTCGGGGACGAGGCGCGGCGCGCGGCCCAGGAGGGCGGGGCGCTGGGGGTCTACGGCGGTGACGGCACGGTCGGCGCGGCGGCGCGTGCCGCGCTCACGCACGGAGTGCCGCTCGCGGTGCTGCCCGGCGGCACCCACAACCACCTCGCCCTCGATCTGGGCATCGGCCGCTGCGCCGACCTGTCCGACGCGGTCGCCGCCGGACACGCCATCGCGGTGGACGTGGCCCGCTTCGCCCCACCGCGCGGGCGGGGCCGCCGGGCAGCGGCGGAGCCGGCGACGGAGCCGCAGCCGGAGTCCGCGAAGGACGCTTCGCTCGAACCGGGCTACTTCGTGAACACCTTCAGTCTGGGCGCGTACGGCGATCTGGTCGAGGTACGGGACCGCTGGCGCGACCGGATCGGTCCGTGGGCGGCCGGACTGGTCGCCGCGGTGCATGTGCTGCGCCATTCGCGCCCGTTCGAGGTGCGGGTGAACGGGCGGCTGCGGTCGCTGTGGCTGCTGTTCGTCGGCAACTGCTCGTACCACACGGTCGGGGGCGGGCCCGGTGGGGCGCGGCGCTTCAACCTCTCCGACGGCATGCTGGACATCCACCTCGTCCGGGCCGGCCGTTGGGCCCGCACCCGGCTGGTCGCCTCGGCCCTCGCCGGCGTACTGCACCGCTCCCCCGTGCACGCCGCCGCGCGCGGACGCCGACTGCAGCTCGCCGGGATACCGGAAGGCACCCTGTGCTCCTACGACGGCGAGACGGCACCCTCGGCGCCGACCCTGCTCATCGACAAACCCGCCACCTCGCTGACCGTCTACCGGCCCCTCCCCGGCTGGCTGAACGGATCGGCGCTGCCGGAGGGTTGAGGGCGGCGCTGCCCGCCGTTCACCCGCTCCAGGGCGGCAACGCCGACGACCCGGCCACCCGACTGCGGACGCCGCGCACCTGGAGCCCCTCCACCAACGAGCTACGGTTCCGCTCCGAGCGCTGGTCCGGGTGCCGACGGGACGTAGCGGCCCCGCCCCGGTGGAGGGCGAGGTTGCGGACGATCGCGGGGCCGAGGGGAGCGCCCCCGTGTGCGCCGACGCGCACCCGGGGGTCCAGCGCGGCCCCGCAACCGCGCAGCACGTCGGCGACCTCGTCCGCGCCACCGTCGATCGCGGCCCACCAGGTCCAGCGGGGGCGGGTCTGCTCCCGGAGGGACTTCCACAGGCTGGGGAGGAAGGAGGCGTACGCGGCGTGCACAGCGGTGACCACATCGACATCAACCCTGTCCGCTCGCGGCGTCCGGTTCCGTATCGGTCCATCGCCGTACATATGCCATACGCTATAGGAACAGATGTACGGCTGATGTACGAGAACGGTCGTGCAGGACCTCAGTCGGCGGCCAGCACCTCACGCAGGGTCGTGGCGAAGGCCTCCGGTTCGCCCTGCTGGCCGAACTCGCCGCCGAGGAAGCCGCCGTGGTGGCTGGGGAAGGCGGTCAGCGCGATGCCGAGGCGGTCGGCGATCCGGGCCGCCGCGCGGGCCGCGAACTGCCCCTCGGACTCCTTGCCGGCCGCGACGACGAGGCGGGTCGGGGCGGCGCGGAGGGCGTCGAAGTCGGGTCGGTAGCCGGTGCAGCCGCGCATGTTCTGCCCCAGCAGCGGGTCGTCACGGTTGCCGTCGTCCTCGGTCGGCAGCCCGAAGGCGGCCGGGTCGGGCGCCTGCTGCTCGGCCCAGTCGGCCGAGAACGGACCCGTTGCGCTGGTCAGCGCGATGAACTTGGCCATCGCCGGCCCCATTCCGCTGCGCCGGTAGGTCTCGTGGATGTCCTCGCAGGCCGCCAGGGCGTGTTCCCGGTCCGGCAGCACCTGCGCGGTCGGCGGCTCGTGGGCGACCAGCGTGCGCACCAGTTCGGGGTGGCCGGCCACCAGGGCGAGCCCGTTCACCGCGCCGCCGCTGCTGGCGAACATCTCCACGGCACCGGCGCCGAGATCCTCGATCACCCGCCGCAGATCGTCGGCGTGCTCCTCCGGCACGGTCTCCTCGGCCCCGTCGGTACGGACGCTGCGGCCGACACCGCGCGGGTCGTAGGTGACCACCGTGCGATCGGTGAAGTACGACCGGAGGGAGCCGAACCCCTCGGCCGCCATCGGTGAGCCGACCAGTATCAGCACGGGCCGGTCTGTCGCACCGGCGCCCTGACCGCCCTTCAGCTCACCGTGGATGTCGTACCGCAGCGTGGCACCGGGAACCTCCAGGGTGCGGGTCTCCAGCTCGGACATGGCCCCTCCTTTGTCGAAAGATTGCTCGACAGAACAGACCGGCCGGCCCGCGAGAACTCATCGCCGTACCGCTCGCTGATTCGCTAGCACGCCGTCCAAGGCACCCGGCAGACATGCGGACCGTTCCCCTCCGGGCACAGACCGCGGACGATGCCTTTGCGCACCGCCCGCCAGACCCGCAGCGAACACCTCACCCGCACCGCGACCTCCAGCGGCCGCCGCCTGCCAGCGTCCTGGCCCGGATGCTCGATCTCCCACTGCTCCCGCAAATCGCCGTGCAGATACTCCGCCGTGCAGCCGTCGTCGAGTCGGTCGCGCTCCTGCAGCGGGCCGACCACCGGCACACGCCGGGCGGCCAGCTCCCGCCGGATGACGTTCCGGACGAACTGCAAGCCCTCTTCGTCGGCGAAGACGCCGAATCGCAACCATCGCACGCTGTCACGCTACCCGCCCGGCCCGGGCCGCCGCGCCGTGCGACAGGACCGGACGAGGCGGACAGCCTCAGGTGTGCTCAGGACTGACGTTCGGAGTGTTCCGGCGGCTCAGGAGGCCCGGACGGCACCGGCGGCTCAGGGATCGCGGGGAGGGCCTGCTCCGCCCAGATGATCTTCCCGGCCGGGGTGTACCGCGTTCCCCACCTTTCGGCCAGCTGGGCGACGAGGAAGATGCCGCGCCCGCCCTCGTCCGTCTCGGCCGCGTACCGCATATGGGGCGAGGTGCTGCTGGTGTCCGAGACTTCGCAGAAGAGGCTGTGGTTACGGATCAGCCGGACCCGGATGGGCGGCGTGCCGTAGCGGACGGCGTTGGTGGCCAGTTCGCTGAGCACCAGCTCGGTGGTGAACGCCGTCTCCTCCAGCCCCCATTCCACGAGTTGGTCGGTGGCCGCGGCACGCACCCGCCCCACCGCCGTCGGATCGGGTTCGAGGTCCCACTGGGCGACCTGGTCGGCGCCGAACAGCCGGGTGCGGGCCACCAGCAGAGCGACATCGTCGGACGGATGCGCGGGCAGCACCGTCCTGAGGACCTCCGTGCAGGTCTGCTCCGGCGTCGGGCCGCTGCCGGCGAGCGCCTGGCGCAGCAGGTCGAGGCCCGCCTCGACGTCCCGTCGGCGGTCCTCGACGAGGCCGTTGGTGTAGAGGACCAGCCGGCTCCCCTCGGGAAGCTGCCGCTCGACCGCTTCGAATCGCATACCTCCCACCCCGAGCGGCGGGCCGGGCGGCAGATCCAGGAACTCCACCTCCCCGTCCGGGGTGGCCAGCGCGGGCGGCAGATGCCCGGCGCGGGCCAGCGTGCAGCAGCCGCCGACCGGGTCGTAGATCGCGTACAGACAGGTGGCCCCGGCCACGGGGGTCCGGTCGGGTGCCGTCTCCTCCTGATCGATACGGGTGACCAACTCGTCCACGCGGGCCAGGAGTTCGTCGGGCGGCAGATCCAGGTCGGAGAGGGTGTGGATGGCCGCCCGCAGACGGCCCATGGTGGCCGTGGCCTGGAGACCGTGGCCCACGACGTCTCCCACCACCAACGCGACGCGGAACCCGGTCAGCGGAAGCACGTCGAACCAGTCCCCGCCCACCAGGGCCTTGGCGGGCAGATACCGGTGCGCCACCTCCAGCGCGCTGTGGGTGACCTGGGCGCCGGGCAGCAGATTCTCCTGGAGCGCCATCGCGGTGGCGTGCTCCCGGGTGTAGCGGCGGGCGTTGTCCACGCCGAGAGCCGCACGGGCGACGACTTCCTGGGCGAGGAAGAGGTCCTCCTCCCCGAACGGTTCGGAACCGCTGCCGCGCCAGAAGTTGACCATCCCCATCAGCACCCCTCTGGCCCGCAGCGGGACGAGGATCAGGGAGTGGATGCCGTAGTCGACGACCCGCCGCGCCTGCTCCTGGTCCACCGCCATCCACGAGCGGGAGGCGGTACGCAGATCCGCCATCAGCACGCTCCCCTCGCCGCCGAGCACCCCGGCCTGCGGCGTGGTCGGCGGCAGGGTGAGCTCGGCGCCCGCCGGAAAGAACGGGTGATCGTCGCGGACGCCGTGGATCGCGGCCCGGCGCACCGGCACCAGGCCGTGCACCAGGGCCGGCTCCTCGCCCCGCAGCACGGGCTCCGCCAGATCGACGCTGGCGAAGTCGGCGAGCCGCGGCACCACGACCCGGACCAGTTCCTCCGCCGTCCGGGTCACGTCCAAGGTGGTGGCGATGTCGGCGGCGGCGTCGTAGAGCAGTTCCAGTCGCCTGCGCGCAGACTCGGCCTTGCCGGTTAGTACGTGCAGCTCGGTGGAGTCGCGCAGGGTCACCACGGTGCCGCCCGGAACGCCGTACTCGTCGGTGCGGCGCTGGTTCACGGCGAGCAGCCGGTCACCCACCGTGATCATCTCGTCAGTGGCCTCCCGCCCCGACAACAGCAGTGCCGCGCTGCCCCGGGGCAGGTCCAGCTGGTCCACCCGGGCGCCCTCGGCGTCCGGCGGCAGTTCCAGCAGGCGGCGGGCCTCGTCGTTGACCAGCGTCAGCCGCCGGTCGCCGTCCACGAGCAGGATGCCTTCGCGTGCCGCGTGCAGCACCGCGTCATGGTGCTGGTACTGCCGGGCGATCTCGGCCGGATCCAGCCCCAGCGTCTGCCGACGTACCCGGCGCGCCAACAGGGCCGAGGCGGCGGTGCCGATGGCCAGCGCCAGCACCGCCAGTCCCACCAGAACCGGGATCTGGCGCGAGGCCTCCGTGCTGACCTGACGGAGCAGGACACCCACCGAGACGAGCCCCACCACCCGGCCGTCGTCCTCGATCGGTGCCACGGCACGCACGGACTCGCCCAGCGTGCCGCGGTAGGTCTCGGTGAACGCCCTGCCGCGCTGAGCCTGCTCGATGTTCCCGACGAAGTGCTGCCCGATCCGGTCGGGATTCGGGTGCGTGTAGCGGATGCCCTTCGGGCTCATGAACACCACGAAACTGCTTCCGGTGTCCTCCTGGATCCTCCGCGCCACGGGTTGCAGCAGACGGGAGGGATCGGAGGACTGGACGGCGCCGACCACACCGGGCGCCCGGGCGAGCGTCCGGCTGATCGCGAGCATCCGGTCGCGGCTCTCGGCGTTGGCCGCCCGCAACGAGAAGCCGATGCTCACCGCGGCGCCTATACCGACGACGAGCACCACGACCCCCACCTGGAGCAGCAGCATCTGCCCTGCCAGACGCCAGCCACCCCGTGCAAGGACAGGTCTCATGTCGTCACACTCTCGCTCGCCCGCACGCCACCTTAGGGTGTATACCGTTGCATTACGGGACAAGACTGGCGCAGACACGCACGGACAGCCCCTTCGGCGTCCTTCGTGTCCTTCGTGTCCTTCGGCGTCCAACGTGTCCGTCGGCGTCCCCCTGCCGCGCCAGGACCGGTCTCCGGGGTCGGGTGCCGGTAGGGCCGGCCGGGCCTAACGTCCGTAGGTCTCGCGGCGCGGCGGTGGTCCGACATCCGCGTGCCGCCCCGGCCGCATCGCCGCGTGCAGCAGTCCAGGAGCGGGATCGGAGCGGGTGGCGAGCGCGTCGGCGACAGCCCCCGTGGCGAGCGCGTAGACGGCCTTGTGCAGGAGGTCCACCGCCAGTTCCGAGCGCGGCCAGGCCGGAGGCGGGGCACCGACGCCCGTGGCGTTCTCCAGGATCTGGTCGTTCGTCAGCCGCACCACGGCGAACTGCGCCGACGACCACGGCCCGCGCAGCCCGGCGTGGGCCATCACCGACCGCAGCACGCCCAGCAGCGCGCCCTGGCCGAGGTGCATGGCCCAGTTCACCGCCACCGGCTGCCGCCCCGGCCGCTCCGGCATCCCCGTCAACCGCTCCAGCGTCCGGGCCGGGACGTGGGAGTCGGGCCGACCGGTCAGCCGTTGCTCCACCTTCTCGCCCAGCGTCATGACCGCGACCCCGGCCGCCCCGGCGAGGAGTCCCTGCCACAGTGCGCGCTTCATCATGCCGTCACGGATACCCCGCGGCCGGGCGTCCGCCGACGGACCCGCTGCGGCCGACACACGCTCGGCAGCCCTCTCTCATCCGGATGCACCGCACATCCCCTGCGGGCAGCCGCCGCGACCATGGGAAGGCGCCGAACATCGGAAGCGCCGCGAACACGGCGAGCGCCGCGGACACCGGGGGTGCCGAGCGCACTGAAACACAAGGCGGCACCGGCGGCTGTCGGACCAACCTGCCGGTGCCTGCGCGAAGGACGTCACTTCGCGCCTCCCGGTGCGTTGCCGCGTACTCCGGGCGGCAAACAGGCCACGGCCGAATGTGACCTCCCGGATGCGGAAACGTTGCGCGCCGGTGCCTGCCCGGCCGTCATCTGCCCGAGGAGGAACCCGTGGAGGAGACCGCGTCGCGAGCACGGTCCAGCACGGAGGCGAAGGGGCCCACCGTCCACTGCAGAGCCGGAGAGCCGGCCGCTGTCGGGTGGGGTCGGGTGGGCGCGGTCTTCTCCACCGCCAGAATGCGCTCACCCATCTTGGTGCGGTCCTCCTCGCTGAGCCGGGTGCGCAGCGCGGGGAACTCCTCCTGCTCCTCGTGCTCGGCGTGGTCGGCGTGGTCGCTGACGGACTGCTCGAAGTCGGCCAGCAGGCGGGTGAACCTCCCGCTGCCGACTTCCAGCTGGTTTCCCCTCGCTCGGGCCTCAACCCGCACCGCCTGAGACTTCACCCTCGGCGTTTGACCGAGGGCGGCGTGTCCGACCCCGGCTCCCCGTGCCGGGGCTCCTGGGAGGGAATGAGCCGGTGTTCCGAGGGGTAACCGGCGCGCCGGGCCGAAGAAGGTCTCCGATGCCGAGCGAACAGTTGAGCGGTGGGAGGGCGAACGGTGCGGGTGGTGGGCGGACGGGACACGGACGCGGCGCGGGGCGAACCGAAGAGGCCACAGGGCGACGGACCGAAAGGACCGCCGGGCGACGGACCGAAGGGGCCGCCGGGCGCATGGGCGCGGTTGGCGCGGTGGGCGGCCCGCGCGAAGAGGCCGGGCGGGCCGGAGCGTCACGCGCTGGAACAGGTCGGCAAGGGCACGGTGGCGGCCACCGTCTCCTGGTGGATCGCCCACGACCTCGTCGGGGCCCAGACGCCGGCCTTCGCACCCTTCTCGGCCGTACTGATCCTTCAGCTGACGGTCTACCAGTTCCTGTGGCAGGCGCTGCGGTACATGGCCGCGGTCTGTGCGGGGGTGGCGGTGCAGTCGGCGCTGGGCTTCCTGGCCGGACCCGACCTGATGACCTTCCTCCTGGTCGCGCTGATCTCCTTGGGCCTGGCCCGTTGGAACCGGCTCGGCTCGCAGGGCACCCAGGCGGCCACCGCGGCCTTCTTCGCCTTCTCCACCTACTCCGCCTCGACCAGTGACCCGCAACGGATCCAGCAGCTTTCCCTGATCATCGCCATGGTCGGCATCGGCTGCGGGGTGGGCCTTCTGGTCAACGTCCTCATCTTCCCGCCGATACGTCACCGCAGCGCCGAAGAGGGCATTCGCCGCCTCGCCGCCTCACTGTGCTGCCTGCTGGCCGACATGTACCCGGCGCTGCGGAACGCGGAACTCGACGAACGGCGCACCAGCGGGTGGCGGCAGCGCGCCGCCGACCTGGGCGAGACCGCCGGCCGGAGCCAGGCCGCTTTGCGCACAGCGCAGGAGAGCAAGCGCTACAACCCCCGCCTCCTGCTGTCCCGCCGCCGGCACCACCAGCACTTCACGGCCTACGGCGAGATCCTCAACGCATTGGAGCGGGTGACCTATCAGGTCGCCTCGACCACCCGCAGTCTCCATCACTGGCCGGAGGACGAGACAGGCGACGAATGCCGCGACTTCCTCAAGAACTTCGCCGAGCTGCTGGAAGCCCTCGCGACGATCATCGACCACTTCGGCGGGATCGACGAGAAGCAGCTCCCGCACCAGGCCCGGGAGCTGTGCGAGGCCGCCGAAGCCGCCCAGCACAGGCGTGTTCAGCTGATCGAACGCACCCGGAACACGTCGCTTCCCCTGAGCGACCCCTCCCGGCCGTACGGGATCCTCCTGGCCGAGGCCACCCGACTGATGGACGAAGCCCAGTACTCCTGCGACACCGTGCAGCACGCCGCGCACCAGAACCAGACTCCCCACGCCTGCCCCGCGAGCCGTACGTAACCTCCGCACCGTGCGGGACAGACGCCGCCGTGCGGACCTCCGGTTGAAGAGGGCACGCCACCCACTCCCGGGCCGAAGCCCCACACGGGGGGGGCGAGAACCTGTCGGTCAGCATCAGCATCCCGGTCCAGGCGGGTGCGGACGAGAAGGTCACGGTGGGCCCCGTCGGCACCGGCAAGCAGCAGGAGCCGAGGCGGGAAGGCCCGCCCCACCGCTGCCAGCCGCACCCCGCACGTCATACGCCGTACGTCATACGCCGCCCGCCGAACGCCTGCCGCCACCGCAGAGCCCCGGGAGGTGACCGATGAGTTCCGTCCCGCCACACCGTCTGCACCGTGGAAGCCTCCCCTTCCGCACCTGCGGGAGACCGGGGACGAGACGACAAGGAGCGAGCGTGCACACCACCGATCAGGAGTCCATGACCCAGGAGAACGTGAGCGCCACACTGACTGTCGACGTGCCCGCCACGAAAGTGTTCTCGGTGCTGTCGGACCCGGTGACCCACTCCGCGATCGATGGCACCGGCTGGGTCCAGGAAGCTGTCGACCGGGCGCCACTGACCGAGGTGGGGCAGATCTTCCGGATGGACATGTACCACGCCGACCATCCCGACGGTGACTACCGGGTGGCCAACAAGGTCCACCTGCTCGCCCCGCCCCTCTCCATCGGCTGGCTGACAGGGCAGGAGAAGGACGACGGCCAGCTGGAGTTCGGCGGCTGGAGCTGGCGGTACGACCTTGCGCCGCTCGGCCCGTCGAAGACCGAGGTCACACTCACCTACGACTGGTCGGCGGTGCCGCAGTCCATCCGGGAGTACATCCGGTTCCCGCCGTTCGCCCCTGAACACCTCCCCGACTCGCTGCGCCACCTGGCCGAGCTCGTCTCCGACAGGGGCAGGTGACGTCGCCGGCCAACGGGCCGTACGCCATGAGGAGGTCACGGGCCCCTTCGCCGCTGCGCACTTGCCGGGACACGGCAGCCGCTGTCCCGCCCAGGCTGCCGTCCGACCTCGTTGTGTGCCGGTTTCCGACTGACGGAAGCTGAGGCGGAGGAGGCAGGCGATGACTACACGGGTGGGGGCCACGATGCACAGCAAAGGCGAGCCGCCGAGCGAGGGCCGTACCGGTCGTCGTCGGTCGCCGGGCCGGTCCCGGTTCGCCGGCGTGCTGCTGATCCTGCTGTCCCTGGTATCGGCAGCGGGCTGCTACTTGGCGTTCAGCTGGTGGCTGCCCTCCGACAGCGAGCGCTACCAGGACTACCGCGCGGCCGAGTCGTGCTCCTCCCGGGCGATGCAGCGGGGACAGACGGACTGTCTGAGCACCTGGCACCTCACCGTGGAGAAGACGGTGAACAAGTCCGCCGGGCGAAGCTCCTCCTACGAGGCGACCCTCAAGGACCAGGACGGCTCCTGGCGGGGAACGGTGTCCTTCGGTGACCCCGGCCCGCTCCTGGCGCAGCTCGAACCCGGCGACCGGGTCGCGGCCACCGCCTGGCGCCGCGACATCGTGGCGCTCAGCAAGGACGGTGTACGGCAGAACACCTCGGAGGCGCCCCGTGACGAGCTCCAGATGAACGCCGCCGTCGGTGTGTTCGCCGGGCTCTTCGCGGCCCAGCTCTTCGCCCTCGGTACGGCGCGACTGGTCAGGCCCGGTGCCCCTGAGCCCCTCACCTGGAGGCCGTACGGCACCTGGCTGCTCATCACCATCAGCGTGACCTGTTTCGGAGTCGGCCTGCCTGCGGTGTGGAGCGGCATCCCGTGGTGGACCGTGCCCGCCATCGCCGTACCCGTGGTGGTGTGCGCGGCAGGGCTGTTGCTCCTCCTCCTGCGCCGCAGCGCCACCACGCGGCCCCGTACCCGCAAGGCTCCCCCGCACAACGCCTACTGACGTCACAGAAGCCGAGGGACACGAGGTGGGTGGCGCACCACGCGCGTACCGTGCCCATGACGTGCTTCCTCGTACACCTCCCGCCTCGAGTCCGAGCCCGCGGCGGGCCTCGGCAATGGCCTCCATCAGCAGGACAGCGGCGATCACGGAGCGAACGTCCCCCTCCTCGACCACGCCGGGTGAGTTCCGCGATGCGCTCGGCAGGCGGTGTTGCTGAACCACTTGATCCGTCGGGGCCGGGCGCCGAGCTCGGTGCCGCCGCGTGCGAGGCCGACGGCACAGCGCTCCGAAACGCCGAAGCGCCCGGACCGATCACTCGGTCCGGGCGCTTCCTTGCAGGTCAGCGGACGAAGCCCGCCCTGCTGGCGGTAGGCCGTGTGGGACTCGAACCCACAACCAATGGATTAAAAGTCCACTGCTCTGCCAATTGAGCTAACGGCCCGCACGGAGCAGCATAGCCCGGGGGTCGGGCGGGCCTCGAAGGCATTCCGGGTTGAATGCCTTCGAGGCTGCTGTCGAGTACGTGTGCGGAGGGCCGTGGCCCTCACCGGCCGTCAGCCGTTGCGCTTCCAGCGGGGCTTGTCCGCGCGGCGGTCCGGGGTGCGGGCGCCGTTGCGGCCGGGGGCGGGGGAGCCGGAGCGGTGCTCGCCGACGCGGCCGTGCGGGCGGCGGTCGTCGCGGCGGTCGCGGTGGTAGGGGCGCTCGCCGCCACGGAAGCCCTCGCGGCGGAAGCCGCGGTCGCCGCCTTCGCGGCGGTCGTCACGGCGGACGTCGTCGCGGCGGTAGCCCGCGCCGGAGCCGCCGCGGCCACTGTCCTTGCCGCCGTCCCGGCGGTCCCGGTCGCGGCCGTACGAGCGGTCGTCACGGTCGCGGTCGCGGCCGTACGGGCGGTCGTCGCGGTCACGGTCGCGGCGGAAGCCGCCCCGGTCGCCGCCGCGGTCTCCGCCCCGGTCGTACGGGCGGCGGTCGCCGCGGTCGCGACGGTCGGAGGACGAGCGTCCGCCCCGGTCGCCGCGGTCGCGGTCCTGGCGCTCGCGGTCGGCGCGCTCCCGGCGCTCGGCCTCGGCCTTCGCCTCGCGGCGGGCCTCGGCGCGGGCCTCCTCGGCGGCCTGGGCCGCCTCCGCCTCGGCGGCGGCTGCGACAGCTGCGTCCGGGTCCTCACCACGCTCCCGCGCGGCACGCGCGGTCAGCAGGGTGGCTTCCTCGCGCAGTTCGGCGGCGCGCCGCTGGAGCCGCTCCAGCTGGCGGCTGAGCTGCTTGGCCTCGCGCTCGGCCTGGCGGGCCGAGTTGGCGGCGGACTCCGCCTGCACCTCGGTCAGCGACCGGGCGCCTGTGATGCGTGCCACGTCCTCGTCGAAGACGTCGCCGCGGCCGATGATGTGCCGCGAGGCGTCGACGCCCGCGTCCTCCATCAGCCGGAAGATCTGCCGCCGCTGGTGGGGCAGTGCCAGCGAGACGACCGTCCCGGACTCGCCCGCGCGCGCCGTACGGCCGGAGCGGTGCAGATAGTCCTTGTGGTCGCCGGCCGGGTCGACGTTCAGCACCAGGTCGATGCCGTCGACGTGGATGCCCCGGGCCGCGACGTCGGTGGCGACCAGGACGTTGACCTTGCCGTCCTTGAAGTCGGCCAGCGTGCGGGTGCGCGCGCCCTGGGTCATACCGCCGTGCAGCGCGTCGGCGCGGACGCCGGACTCGCGCAGCTGTTCGGCGACGCGGTCGGCGCCCAGCTGGGTACGGACGAAGATGATGGTGCGGCCCTTGCGGGCGGCGATGGCTGTGGTGACCGGCGCCTTGTCGCGCGGCTTCACGACCAGCACGTGGTGCGTCATGGTCGTCACCGCGCCCTGGGCCGCGTCCACCTCGTGCGAGACCGGGTCGACGAGGTAGCGGCGCACCAGCGAGTCGATCTCCTTCTCCATCGTGGCGGAGAAGAGCATCCGCTGGCCGCCCTCGGGGACCAGGTCGAGGATCTCGGTGACCTCGGGCAGGAAGCCCAGGTCGGACATCTGGTCGGCCTCGTCGAGGATGGCCGTCTCGACGTCCTCCAGGGAGCAGGAGCCGCGGTTGATCAGGTCGCGCAGCCGGCCCGGGGTGGCGACGAGGACGTCGACACCGCGTTCGAGCGCGGAGATCTGATTGGCCATCGACGTACCGCCGCACACGACCTTCAGCTTGAGGCCGAGCGTGTCGCCGTACGGCTGCAGCGCGTCGGAGACCTGCATCGCCAACTCGCGGGTCGGGGTGAGGATGACGCCGCGCGGGCGCTTGCGCTGGGTACGGCCACCGCTGAGGCGGGCGAGCAGCGGCAGGCCGAAGGAGAGCGTCTTGCCGGAGCCGGTACGGCCACGGCCGAGCACGTCCTTGCCGGCCAGCGCGTCGGGGATGGTGGCGGCCTGGATGGGGAACGGCGCGGTCACGCCGTTCTGGGCGAGCTTGCGTACGACGGAGTCCGGCAGCCCGAGGGCGCCAAAGGTGATCTTCGTCTCGGCGGTCTCGGCCGTCTCGGCCGTCTCGGCCGCCTCCGCCGCGCCTTCCGTCTCGACGGCCTCGGTGATTTCGGCCGCCGTGTCGGTCTGGACGACCTCGGCCGCCGCGGCAGCCGCTTCCGTCATCTCGGGGGCCGTTCCAGTGGTTTCGGGGGCCGCTTCGGCGACCGTCTCAGCGGTCGGCTCGGGGAAGTCCTCGGGGCGTACGGCGGCAGGGGTGGTGACAGACATGCGAGTTGCGACAACCTTCCGGAGTCATTCGGCACGCGCCCATAACTCCGTGAAATTCGCAAAGAACCGCCTCGATGCGGTCAGCCACGGCCGGAGAGAACGCGCCACACGGCGCGCTGTGCTGACGGCGCCGGGCAAATGGGATCAAACGATCTACCAGCATACGCGGCTCGGGGAGCAACGCGCAAACGGGGTCCGGGGCGGCCCCCGGACCCGGGAACGCCCCGGCCCCGGGCACGGCCGTGCCCTCAGGCCGTGCTGGCCTGGATGCGGTGGGCGAGGGTGTCCTCTCCCCCGGTCGCCGACCGGGAGACACCCCCGGGCGAGGCGGTGGTCCGGGTGGGCGAGGGCTCCGGGTCCGGCTTGGGCGGGGTGGGACTGGGCGAGCCTGTCGGCGCGCCCGAGCCGCCCCCGGAACCGCCCGAGCCACCGCTGCCTCCGGAGCCGCCCGAACCGCCGCCGTCCCCGCTCGGACGGGGCCTGGGCCGGTGCCGGTCGCTGTCCGACGACGAGCCGGAGGAGTCGGCCCCCGAGGAGGCGTCCCGGCCCGCCGTGCCGTCGGCGTCGGAGCGGTCCCGGTCCCCGGACCGCTCGTCGTCGTGCGCACCGCGCTTCCCGTGCTTGCCCTTGCCGTCCCTGTCGCGGTCCCGGCCCTCGCGCCCGTCGGCACCGCCGTGGTCCTCGCCGGCGTGGCCCTTGCGGTACGCGGTGCCGTCCAGTCCGCCCTCGGGCTCGGTGGCCCCGCCGTCGTCGTCGGCCCTGCTTCCCACGGGAGCAGCGCCCTCACCGGCGTCGCCGGTGCCCTGCACCGTCATACAGCCGCTGAGGGTGGAGACCGCCGCGAGTATCAGGGCGCCGGCGGTCGTCGTCCGGGCGACGACGGTGGCGGTGGGCACGGCGGTACGGGAGCGGCGCACGGCGGGACCTCCTGCGCGGGACTGCGGGCGAGTGCCATGCCCAACTCCCCATCACCCCAACAGGTCACGCCGCACGGCGCCCACGGCGCGCGGCGCCGCGCGCGCTCTCCCGTACAGGCGCCCCACCGAGGGCGCCGCCCGCACCCGCTCGGCCCCACCCACTCGACCCCGCGGCCTCCGCTCACCCGGCACCCGAGCGGGTGCAAGCGCTCACCCGTACCCGAGCGGGTGCAAGCGCTCACCCGTACCCGAGCGCGTGCAACCTGTCGTCGTCGATCCCGAAGTGGTGGGCGATCTCGTGGACGACCGTGATCTCGACCTCCTCCACGACCCCCTCCCGGGCCTCGCCCTCCTCGGCGCTCTCCCGCTCGACCATGCGCAGCGTCGGCCCCCGGTAGATCGTGATGCGGTCCGGCAGGACGCCCGCGTACCACTCGCCGCGCTCGGTCAGCGGCGTCCCCTCGTAGAGCCCGAGCAGCTCGGGGTCGCTCGCCGGGGGCTCGTCCTCCACGAACACCGCGACGTTGTCCATGAGCCTGGTCAGTTCGGGCGGTATCCGGTCGAGGGCCTCGGCGACCAGCTCCTCGAAGTCCTCACGCGTCATCTCCAGCACGCGCCCATTGTCGACCAGCATCCGCGCCGAGGCATCATCCCTCCGGCTTCCGCCGCCGCCTCGCCCGCGGGCATACGCCACCCGCCCGCAAGGCATACGCCGGCCCGCCCGCGGGCATACAGATGCCGCACAAAGGGCATAGGGGCCCACATGGCCAGCGTTGTCTCCAAGCCGTCGCGTGCAGCGGGGAGCTGGTTCAGACAGTTCGCCGACCGGCTCTCCGCCACCGTCCGCCGCCCCCGCCCCCGCCTTCGCCCCTACCGGCGCGCCGCCGGGCTGGCCGCCGTCACTCTGCTCGGCGCCTGGCTGGGGCTGCTGGTCGTGGGCAACGTCCGGACGCCCGTCGGCCCCGTCGACACGACGATGACGCTGCGCCCCTCCCTCACCGGCGGCACCAAGATCAACGTCTCCCCGCTGGGCGCCCTGGAGCTGCACAGCCACACCGCGCCGCTGCGGCTGGACGTCGACGTCGACCAGCTCGACCAGGAGCGCGCCACGGCGCTCGTGGACCATCCGGAGCGCATCGAGGGCCTGGAGGACGAGATCTCGGGGGACGTCCGGGCCGGCGCCCTCGACCTCGGACTGCGCTCGGCCGTCGCGGTACTGACCGGCTCCTGTGCGCTCGCCCTCGCCGTCTACCGCCGCCCCCGCACCGCGCTCGCCGCCGGTGGCCTCTCCCTCGCCCTGCTGGTGACCTGCGGCGCGACGGCGGCGGCGACCTGGAACCCGAAGTCGGTGCTGGAGCCGCGGTTCTCCGGGCTGCTGGCGAGCGCCCCTTCCGTGGTGGGCAACGCCCGCAGCATCGCCACGGAGTTCGACGTCTACCAGAAGGAGTTGGCGCGCCTGGTCACCAATGTGACGAAGCTGTACGACGCGGCCTCGACCCTCCCCGCGTACCAGCCGGACCCCTCGACGACGCGGGTGCTGCACGTCTCGGACATCCACCTCAACCCGGCCGCCTGGCACATCATCCGGTCGCTGGTCGAGCAGTACAAGATCGACGTGATCATCGACACCGGCGACACCATGGACCACGGCACGGCCCCCGAGAACGGATTCCTGGAGCCCATCCCGGACCTGGGCGCGCCCTATGTGTGGGTACGCGGCAACCACGACTCGGAAACCACCCAGCAGGCCCTTCAGGAACTGGCCGACGAGCGCGGGTCGCAGGTGCACGTGCTGGACAAGGGCGAACCGGTGAACGTCGCCGGGCTGCGGATCTCCGGCTGGGGCGACCCCCAGTTCACCCCGGACCGTTCGGTCGCCCCCGAGGGTGACCCGGCGGAACGGGCGGAGGGCCGCAAACTGGCCGAAACGCTGCGTGCCCAGCGGGACGCCGGCACCCCGGTGGACATCGCCGTCGGCCACAACCCCGTACTGGCCGAGCAGACCGACGGCCTCGTCCCCCTCGCCCTCGCCGGGCACACCCACAACCGCAGTACGCGGGTGCTGCAGCACCGCACCCGGCTGATGATCGAGGGCTCCACGGGCGGCAGCGGGCTGCGCGCCGTCGAGGGGGAGACGCCCGACAAGGTGCAGGCCTCCGTGCTCTACCTGGACCGGGACAGCGATCGGCTCCAGGCGTGGGACGAGATCAACCTGGGCGGGCTCGGGCTGTCCAAGGCGGAGGTCTCCCGCCACCTTCCGGAGGAGATAAAGCCCGGCTCGTCCCCGTCGCCGTCCCCCTCCTCGTCGAGCCCCACCGGTACGAGCCCGGCGACGGGCCGCTGACCGCCGAGGGCGCTGGACTCCGGGGGCGCCGACCGCCGGGGACCAGTGACCGCAGGGCCGCCGGGGCCGACGACCGCCGGGGGACGGGTGCTGCCCGCGCCCGAATATGTTTTGGCGAACCGTCCGTGCATCCCATATGCTGCCCGAGCCTGCCGAAGCGCTGTTCAGGCGCCCGGCCGGGCCGTTTCGCCCTCATCGTCTAGTGGCCCAGGACGCCGCCCTTTCAAGGCGGTAGCACGGGTTCGAATCCCGTTGGGGGCACCAATGATCACCCTCCTGACCTGCGGAAACGCAGGCAGGAGGGCTCTTTTGTCCCGTTTCTGCGTGTTGACGCGTCAACATCAGGGTGCTGACACGAACAATCAAGAACCGCTGCAACCTGGGCACATTCGGCTTCCAGCCCCTCTTCCACTCCCGTACTGGTTGATCATGTTGCGCGGACTCGTGGTATCACTTCTCCCCGCCGCTGCAGATGAAGCAGATCGTTCGGGCCATGGACTGCGGCTCGACTGGTGAAGATGGGGAGCAGTGATCGCGGATACCGTCTGCCCGGCCGGTCGGAGTAGGCACGGGCGTCGGTGTACGCGACGTACCCGTGCTGCGCGAACGGGCCGATATTGAGCAGTTGACGGAGGTGTCCAGCACTCCGAGTGGCAAGCACGAGGGCACCGTTCGCCGCCTCGGGTGCAGATCGAGCCCGGACTGCCGGAGCGGCTGGCCCCGTACGAGATGCCGTCTGTGGCGATGTCGCGTCCACCGCGTACTGACTATGTGCAGGCCAGTTCATCCCGCGCACGTAGGATTGCGGCCGTCGGACCATACCAGGGGTAATTATGGGTGCGGGCGACGATGTGGGGACGGGACGCGGCCAGGCCGCCGAGGTTATCCGGGACTTCCTCACCCGCCAGTACGCCGGGCTCATCGACCTCGGGGACACGCACCAGCGGACGGCCTTCGAGTCCGCACGGGTCTTCGCCTCCCGCGCGTTGGCCGCCTCGGCACTCCAGCTGCTCACTGGTTGCTCGCCGGACGAGGCCGCAGCATCGATCACCGACGGGCGGGACGACCAGGGGATCGATGCTATCGGGTACTCCACGTCGGCACCCGACCTGTGGCTGGTCCAGGCCAAGTGGAGCGACAAGGGCACAGTCCACCCCGAGCTTCGGGGTGGACGGTGCCCTGAAACTGCTGCATGGTCTTCGGCAGCTGGACAACCGCCACTTCGACCGGTTCAACAACCGGGTGCAGCGGCACGCCGCCCGTGTCCGGGACATCCTCGAATCACCGGAGTGCCGTGTGCACCTGGTCGTGGCCGTCATGGGCGAACAGGCGACAAAGGAGCAGGCCCGCCAGCTGATCGAGCAAGCCGCTGCGGACTTCGGTTCTGAGGTCGAGTGTCACGTCCTGGCGCTCCCCGACTTCCACTCCGCCGCCCACCAAAGTTCACTGCCCCAGAGTGTCGAACTCGTCGCCACCCTGCCCGGCAGCTGGCTCGCGCGGGACTTCCCCCATCGGGCTGTCGTCGGGTCGGTCAACGCCGACGAGGTCGCGCTCTGGTACGAGGAGCACGGTGCCCGCCTGTTCGACCGGAACATCCGGAACCCCCTCGGCATGACCCCGCCCAACCTCGGGATCGTGGAGACGCTGCGGACCGTCCCCGAGAACTTCTGGTACTTCAACAACGGCATCACAGTGCTGTGCGACTCCATCGAGACCGAATTCTTCTCCCGCCCGGTCGAAGGCGCTCCCGTACGACTGCGGCTCACAGGTGCCACGGTCGTCAACGGCGCCCAGACCGTCGCCTCCATCTACTACGCGCACACTATGCATCCCCAGAACGTCGTGCAGGCCAGTGTCCAGGTGCGGTTCATCTCCCGGGCAAACGCACCCGAGGACTTCGCCCGCTCCGTCGGTGCCGCAACAAATACTCAACACCACACCGAGGCCCGGGACTTCGTTGCCCTCGACGAGGTCCAGGGACATATCCGGGACGACTTTCGAATCAACCTCAACAAGGAGTACGTCTTCAGGCGAGGCGAGTTGATCCCCACTCCTGCTGCGGGCTGCTCATTGGAGGAGGCGGCCGTGGCGCTCGCATGCGGCCACCCCAACGCCTCCCTCAGCGCCCTGGCCAATGCGTCGACGGAGCACCTGTGGGAAGCGACGTCGGAGGGGGCCTACACCCGCCTATTCGGACGACAGCCGAGCGCACTTCAGATCTGGCGCTCTGTCCTCCTACTCCGCGCCGTCCGAGAAGCCCTCCACGAACTAAGACCCCGTCTGAACGGGCGCTCGGCAGCCATCGCCGAGCGCGGAACCCTGCTCGTCACCCATCTCGTCTTCCGGCTCCGCGGAGCTGAGGGTATCGACGAGCCCGACGCCGAATGGGAACAGCTCCTGGACGAAGTGCCCGGGCTCGTACGCTCCGTGCTGGCAGCTCTGATCCCGCTGGTGGACGACCTCTTCGGCCGAAACTCCTTCGTCGCGACGACCTTCCGGGAGACCGGACGTTGTCACCAACTCGCAGATGCGGCTCTTCACACTCTCGCCTACGTGGAGCGAACCCCACAGCTTGTGGTCGCGTCCCCGCCGAAACCGCGGAGAAGGCCGGGATCCGCCCAGCTTCTCGTCGCTCACCGACGGATTCTTGACGGGACGCAGGTGTTGTATCAGCCGGGGAAAGTGGAAGAAGCGGCCATCGCCCACTGGCTCGACGAGGACCCTCTCCGCTACCTCGCGACCTGGAACAACGATCCCCGGAAGCCGCTGCGTTGGGCAGCCGACGGGCGTCTGTACTCGATCAACGGACTGATCCGGCACATCTGGCAGCGTGCCGACTGGCGCGAGGCATGGAGTGCTGTCCAGGGTCCTCGCTTCTGGGTGGTCCCCGGCGAAGGCAGCCTCTCCGACCTCGCCGAAGCTCTCTGGGACCTCGAATCCCCCCAGAATGCCGAGGTTCATCAGGACACGGGCGAGTGAGCGTGCCGGGGGTACACCGTCGCGTGGGTCGCTACGAACTCGGAGAACTCATCGGCAGGGGAGGGATGGGGCAGGTCTGGGCGGGACGCGACCCCGGACTGGGCCGACACATCGCCATCAAGCTCATTCACCCCCGGGAGGGCTCCACCCGCTCCGATGCCGCCGTCGTCCGTTTCCGCCGCGAGGCCCGGATCATGGCGCGGCTTGCCCACCCGGGCATCCCGCAGATCTACGACATCTTCACCGATCCTGCGGGCGGTGGACGTCTCTACATCGTCATGCAGCGGCTGTTCGGATCCCCGCTCAACGACATTTGCCGGAACTTCGGCCGACTGCCCATCCCGTGGGTGGCCTGCCTGGGTGCGCATCTGTGCTCGGTGCTGACGTACACCGGGAGTGTGCCGCTCGTCCACCGCGACCTGAAACCCGCCAACATCATGGTCACGGACAGCGGTCTCGCGATGGTGCTGGATTTCGGCGTCTCCGCGCTACTCGAAGGCGACCACACCCCCTTGACCCCGGAGGGCTTTCCTGTCGGCACGCCTCGGTACATGTCCCCCGAGCAGGCGCGAGCGGTCGAGCTCACCCCACGGAGTGATCTCTACGCGCTGGGCTGCATTCTCTACGAACTCCTCACCGGACGACCGCCGTTCACGCAGGACAACGCGGCCAGTCTCCTCTATCACCATGTGCACGAGCCTCCTGTTCCCGTGCGGGAGCTGCGCCCGGAGGCTGGCCCCGAGCTGGACCTTCTGGTGCTGGACCTGCTGGCCAAGCGCCCGGAGGACCGGCCCGCGACTGCTCAGGAGGTCTTCGCGCGTCTTCTCCCGTTCTTCCCGAGGGGGCACCGGTCGGTTGGCACGGGGGTGGCGGGAGGGGAGCCGTCCGGACTCAGCCCCCTCGTACATCCGGAGCCCGCGTGGTTCGCCGTGCCTTCGGCCGACAAGAAGGCACCGGCTGTGGACTCGGATAGCCTCCAGGAGGCGGACGCTCTGTTCGGGGAGGAGGAATATGGGCGTGCGCTGCCGCTGTACCGCAAGTTCGTGGCCACGCTCGCCGCCCGAGGAGCGGAGAACGGCACGGAAGGGCTGGAGGCCCGTGGTCAGATCGCCTATTGCCTGATGAAGCTGGGCGAAATGGCTCAAGCGTTGGAAGCATTCGAAGCCGTACTGAAGGCGGTGGATAAGGCTTTCTCGCCCACTGACACGTTCGTCCTGACCACCCGTCGTCGGCACGGTCTGCTGCTGCACTCTGCCGGCCGGCTGTCGGAGGCGTTCAACGTGCTGGTTACCCTCTACCACGACCTGCTCCGCACCCAGGGGACGGAATCTCCTGAGACGGATCACGTACGCACGGTACTGAATCAGCTGCGCCGTCAGATGCGGGCCAACTGACACTGCGGTCGGTAGCCGAGCCCGTCAGCACTGCCCCCCGATACATCGCCGGGCAGTACCGAGGCAGTTGAAGGGCCCGCCTACGGTTGGTCGGAAACTGCGGCTCCTTCTGCTGGTTGTAGATCTCCTCGCCGGATGCGTTAAAGGCATGGACGTGGGGGGCGAGGCCCGGATCGCCCTGGGCGGGGATATCGGCGGAGAGCTCCGCCGCCCGGACGAACGCGCCGCTTCCCATGAGGGTCGGGCGCTGCTTCGAGTCGTCGCCGTAGCGGATGATGGCCTTGGCGCTGTCGGAGCTGTTGTGTTTGGCACCACGATGACCTGCTTGCCCTTGCTAGCGCGGCGCCAGATCGGTGCACGAGATGCACCTGCACGGCATTACTACAGGGGCGCTAAGGTTCCGGCCCGTCGCTCGATGACCGAGGAGCTGACGCTCTGTCACTGCTACGTTGCCTTGCGGGAGGCGGTGATTCTGTCCACCCCACCTCGCTCTCGCCAACGGGATCCGCCGCCAGACCCGCCATGGGACCCATCGGACACGCCCGTGGTGGCCGTCGGTGATCAGACGTCGGGTGACGGTGTCAGGAAGGGCCGCGTGCAGCGGATCGCCTGGGCTCCGCGTCCGTTCCGGGCTGCGGCACGATCCGTGGAAGGGTGGCTGGACGCAGTGCCCAGTGCACGCGGAACTGTTCCAGGATCTTGCGAGCGCTATGCGGAGATACGGTCATCTCCAGGCGAGCTTCGGCCAGTCGCTGGAGATCGGCGGGTGCTTTGTCGGTGCCGGTATAGGCCTCTTTGCGGGCCGCGAAGTTACGTCGCGCGAACACTTCGAGCAGTGTGCCGATGAAGTAGAGGTAGCAGGAGAACTCCTCCCACCGCTGGGCAGGTTCGCCGACGGTATCGGTGCCCTCGGGGTGGGGAGGGGGCACTGCATGTGCCAGGTGCAGGATGCGCTGCTCGAGTTCGGGGTTGGCCCGGCTGGAGTCGGCCTCGCGGATCAGGGTGATCAGGGTGTGCAGGTCGTGCACGGTCTGCGCGGTGGCGGCGGAGTCGTCGTGGCGAGCCAGTAGCTCGCGAAATCCGGCCAGGGCCTGTGCGGCCTCCTCCCACAGCACTTCACGGGCGAGCACCGCCAATCCGGGCTGCCGGGTGCGCCGGTGGGACTCTGTAACCTTGCGGGTGTAGCGGATGAGGTCGCGCGGGAGCCCGCCCGACAGCGCGTGGACGAGTGCGACGAAGGGATCGGTGAATCCCGGGACCCGTATCTGCAGCAGCGTTCTGGACTCCTCCAGGGTGCGAGCCTCGATTACCAGGACGTCCTCCAGCGAGCTGTCGGTGACGTCACGGGTGGGCAGTCCGCGGCGGATGAAGGCCGACCCGATGTCCTCCGACACCGATAGCACGAAGTACACGCGCGGTACGTCGAAGATGGCCTTGATCTCGGCAAGGAACGCGCGTGTCTGCTCACTCGAGCCCAGCCGGTCGAGCTCGTCAATGCCGACGAAGACCTTCCAGTTGTCCTCGCGTTCGATGGCGCTGATGCGGGACAGCAGACTCCGGAACTCCCACACCAGCTCCGGGTAGGTGAAGGTGCGGGAGCTGCTGCCGCTGGTACGGCCGAATCCCAGGGTGAGCGCGCGGGCCGACGCGCCGAGCGAGGTCGAGGTGCCGACGGACTGGATGTGCTGCAGCAGATTCAGGTAGTTGTGGCAGTCGTGCACCAAGCGCTGCACCGGCCGCCTGGTGAGCCAACTCCTCGGATCGGCCCACCACAGCAACAGCGCCCCTGCCACCAGCAGCACCAGTCGGGAGACCACGGGATGCTCTTGCCATGCGGTCAGCGTCCACTCCCACAGACCCACCGCCCATCCCGCGGCGGCGGGGTGAGCGGATTGGTAGACGAGATCGGCGAGATCGCGGACTTCCCTCTGAACCGCCAGGACGACCAGGCCGAGCCCGGCCAGGAGCTGGGCCCACCGGCGGGCCGAGTAATAAAGGCGCCGGGGGCGCTGTGCTGCACGGGCCCGCGAGCGGAACAGAAACGGGGCACGCGGACGGCGGCCGTACAGGGCGAGGTAGTCCCGGCATACCGACTGGAACAGGGAGAGCAGGAACTCCTCGGGGCGGTAGTTGGCCGGCGTCTGGACGATGGTGTGGAAATGGGGTTCGGGAGACGGGAGTCGGCCCTGGCAGGCCTTCTTCAGCAGGGTGCTCTTGCCGACGCCCCGAGGGCCGCAGATCGCGATCGCGCCGCCGCTCATCTGGTCGAGCTTGCGCTGCAGCGTGGCCTCGACCTGAGTCGATATCCAGTACCGGGAGTTGCCGGCGTCGATGAGGCCGTCATGGCTGCGGGCCACCAGCAGTGACTCGTGATCAGGTCCGAGCAGCACCGTCATCTCACGCCGCGTGATCGGGTCCATTGTCTTCTTCAGCTTTACGAGCGCCCACCAGCCCAGTCGCATCTCGGTGTCGGCCGCGCAGGCGGCCCACAGCACGCCGCACACGGCGGTCCGCATCTGCTCGACGAAGTTCCTCCGGTTGTCCGCGTCCCTGAACTCCTTGACGCCGCAGTAGCCGATAGGCCAGACAAGAACCGTGATCCCCGCCCACCAGGGCACTCCGACCGCTGCATCAGCCAGCCAGTAGACGAGCACCACCAGGAACACGACGGACAGGAAGGGTGTGACGCGGCATCGATCCCGGAACTCGATGAACTTTTGACGCAAGGAGTCGACGCGCGCCGCCCTCCGTCGCAGATCGGAGTAGGAGAGATCGGCCCGCAGCACTTCGGAGATGAGCCGGGGCTGGTCGAAGGCCTGCCGCAAGTGCTCGTCCGTAACCCGCGGACGGTCCAGATCCAGATACGCCCGGATCTCTGGGTGCTCGATTGACGCCGTCACAGCACGCTCGTACCAGGGTCGGATCCGTCGGGGCTCCAGGTGCCAGATTCCGCTCGGCATCCACGCCTTCCTCTGAGCAGCGAACGCATCCCGCGGCCCGAGAGCGACGGGAAACCGTATGGGGCTGACACCTGACGCCCCGTACGGCAGGCACCACTGGGCCGAGGCAGCATCGTAGAAGCCATCGTGTTCAACTGGGCACGACATGAACGAAGTTGACGCAATGTCGCTGGTAGCAGCTGGGGGGTCGCGGCATCTCATGGATGCGGCCCATCGAGGTCCGGTGGCGGACACGGTCGGTGCACGCGTGCTCGAGGATCAACTGCACTAAGGAGGGGCCAACGTGGCCGGGCGGAACATGGCATACCTGCACAGATACGAAGTGGAGAAGCTCCTCCATCTGGAAGAAGGCGAGCTGGATCGTCTGCTGGAGGAAGACGAAGGCTTCCCTGAAGGGTCCCGGGAACATCACGACCTGTTCGACCAGGCACTCGACAAGGAGCCCTCCGTGACGTGGGACGGCGGCTCGGTCTACACCTGGGCCGCCCGGTCCAGCCGGTTTCGTGAGCAAGGAGCCGTGCTGCTTGATCCGTCCCTGGACGCACGGCCAGTCGCTCCCGGCAAGTGGCTCGGATTCCAGCCCACCTCACAGGGCCCGGCCATGGACTGGGAAACAGACCTCGGTGTCGTGCGCATCGTCCACACCACTCGCCATGGCGCGGCCTGCGCCATGGCCGAAGAACTGGCCGAGGACCCCGGCGCCCAGGGCGTCATCACCGTATGCGCCCTGTTCGGCGACATCGGATTCTCAGGACCGGCCCTGATCGCGGCCGACGTCGCACAGCCGTCCCTGGAGTACGAAGCCCAGTGGGGCCTTCTCACCCGCCTCGTCGGCCAGCCGCTGCCCTGGTGGCCCCACGCGCTGCGACGCTCCGACGTGGTCAGCCAGTGGTCGCCGGGCGCACCCGTCACCCTCGCCGAAGTCCTGCCCGACGAGAAGGAGACCACCCTGCGGCAGGCAGCCACCGTCCGATGGCCCGACGACGCTGCGGCAACGGCGCTCCTGGACCTGGCCAACTCCATGCGCAATCAGCGCATCGACAGCCTCGCCAGCGAGATACGCATCTTCGGCAAGCATGGTGGACATCCCCACGGCGACGCACTCCTCATCGCCGCCCGCCACCGCACCGACGTCTATCCCCTGCCCCGCTCCGGTGACCGTGACGTGCTTGCCGCTGGCTGGCGCACCATCGCCTCCAGCCAGCTCTTCGAAGCCTACGAGCCGATGGAGATCGGCATGCACTACGCGACCGACCTCCTGCCGTACGGCCCGCACACCAAAGCACGCGCCCGAGGCCCCGCCACCCACCGGTGGGGGCAACAACTCACGCCGTGCACCCCCACCGCCGTGCACGCCGTCCTTGCCAACGGCGCCCAGGACGTGACCTTCTACACCGACCCCACCACCGGCATTCCCGCCGTCCGCAAGGGGTCCTCCCGCGACGTCTCCTGGATATTCCTGGCCCCACTGCGGCTACCGGACCAAGGCGCCCAGCTCGAGTCCGTGATCCTGGAAGACACCGTGTGGATACAGACCACGGACGGCCGGATCCACCCCGGGCCGTGCACCCCCGGGGAGCATCTGTGGTGGGGCCCCGGCGGAGGGGACCGGCCCACGGAAGCCGCCTGGGTCATCTCCCAGCTCATGGACGACATCAGTACGTACGTGAGCCTGACCGACCACTGGCACCACGCCCCCGCCGGCCTGACGAAGCTGCTCAACCAAACCCGGGCATACGGCACGGAACTCCCGCGGCCCACACTTGAGCACGCGCGGACGCAACAGGCCGACGACACCCCATAGCCGACGGTCCACACCACCTCACAAGAGAGCACGGCCAGCGGGAACGCTGCCGTAGATCGTTGCGAGGAACACCTCACCCAGCGCTGCGGGGATTGGGGTGGCGATGGATCCAGGCCAGACCTGCGGGGTCGAGGTGGCGGCGGGCACGCGTGACGGCGACGTAGTCCAGTTGGCATGGGATTCCCAACGGCCGTCACTTGGTGGGGAGCTATGCGGCCGTCGGTGGTCACTCTGCTGCGCCGGGCGTCGTCCATGAGACTGCTTTCCGGCGGATCGGCGGAGTGGGCCGCCCTGTGGGCCTAAGCTCACCGTCGGCACTAGCAGGAGTGGAGTCGGATGGAGCGATCTGTGCACGGGCTCTGCGAGGAGAGTCTCAGGGCGCTGGCTGGGGCCCGTTCCTTCGATCGCGGGCTCGGGTATCTCGATGCGGTGTCCGGAGTCGAGGTCGGTGACACCTGGGTCACCGCGACCGTGCACGGCACCGAGCGGTACGAGGTGGAGCTGATCCTGGACGACCCCGAAGGGCTGGCCGGGGAGTGCGACTGCCCCTACGGCCTGGAAGGGAACTTCTGCAAGCACCTGGTCGCCCTCGGACTGACCGTGCTCGCTCAGCAGGAGACCCTGCCGGAGCAACGGAGATCAGCTCAGGAACGTGCACAGGACCTCGACGCCTGGCTGTCCGGCCTGTCCAGGCAGGAGCTGCTCGCCCTCGTGCACGAGCAGATCGCCGAGGACCGGTCCGCTGCGCCGCCGTCTGGAGCTGCGGGCCGCGAGCGCGCGGGGAGACCTCGCCGGAGTCCGGGCGCGCATCCGTGAGCTGCTCGATATCGGCCCGTTCGCGCAGTACGGGTACGTCGCGTACGCCGACGCCCGTGCCTACACCGACCAGGCCGGGCAGTCGGTGTCCGCGATCACGGCCCTGACCGCATCAGGCCGGGCCGCCGACGCGATCGTCCTGGCCCGAGAGGCCATGCGGCTGCTGGCCGAATCGGTGGAGAGCGTCGACGACTCCGATGGATGGCTCGGCCAGATCGGCGCGGCCCTCGCCGACGCCCACCTCGATGCATGCCGTGCTGCCCACCCCGACCCCGGCGAACTCGCGCACTGGCTGGTCAGCCATGTGCTCGGCGACTTCGACGACCTCACCGACATCGATCCACTCGACTACGAAGACGTGCTCGGCGAGCAGGGCATGGCCGTTCTACGGGAGCTGGCGGTCGGGGCGTGGCGGGCCAATCGCACGGGCTGGGCCGAAAAATACCTGGTGGAGCGGTTGGCCAAGGCGGGCGGCGACGTCGACGCAGTGGTCGCGATGCACGCGGCCGACCTCGCGCCTTCCGGCCACACCCACCTGGTCATCGCCGGGGAACTGGACACCGCAGGACGCTCCGAGGAGGCCCTGAGCTGGGCGGAGCGCGCCCTCCCGGACGTGAGGGACCTCGCCGCCGTCGACACCGCTCTCATCGACTATCTCTGTGACCGCTTCACGCGGGCGGACCGGCTTCCCGACGCCGTCGCCCTGCGCCGGGACCACTTCGGTGCTCGCCCCACCCTGTTCGCCTACCAGAAACTGCGCGCCGCCGCGCGAGCCGCCGACTGCTGGCAGGACGAGCGTGCGGGGGCGCTGGCCCTGCTGCGCGCCGACGCCGGGCGACCGCAGGAGCTCTGGCACGCCGGCCCCGTCCTGGTCGACGCCCTGCTCGACGACAAGGACACCGACGCTGCCTGGCACGCCGCTGAGGAATCCGGCGCCGACGAGCGGCAGTGGCTCACCCTCGCCGACCAGGCCCGTGCCGACCGCCCCGCTGACGCACTCGGTGTCTACCTGCGCCTGACCGAGCCGCTCACCCGCCAGACCGGCAACACCGTCTACGAACAGCTCGTCAGCCTGCTGCTGAGCATTCGCGACTGCCACAACCGTCTGGGCACACCGGACGAGTGCACCGCGTACGTCACCGCCCTGCGCACCGCCCACAAGCGCAAGCGCAACCTGATGCGGCTGATGGACGAACACGGCCTGTAAGCCCGATCCCGGTGACACATCCGCCGCACAGCACGACACAACGGTAGTAACATGTACTACATGGAGACTACGGCCCGGGAGTTCAATCAGAAGTCGTCCCAGATCCTCGCAGCGGCGAGCCAGGGCGAGACCATCACCGTCACCAAGAACGGTGTCGCGGTCGCGCGCGTGGTGCCCATCGCGGATGAGATCCCCAACTACCCCACCGACCCCATGGGGGAAATCGACCTTCCCGACCTCGGCCTTCCCGATCTCAGCAATGACGAGATCGAGGACGTGCTGAAGGGGATGGGGACGTCTTCGTGATCGCTATTGCCGATACCAATGCCCTTTACCGGCTCCTCGATCCGCACCTTCCGGAGCACAAGGCACATAAGGACGGACTCGCGGCGATCAGCCACCTCGTCATCTCGCCCATGGTCCTGGCCGAGCTGGACTACTTGATCTCTGCGCGTGCCGGGGCACGCAAGGCCCTGACCGCGGCACGGTTCGTTGAGCGCTACACGCTCACCCGCCGTTTCGAGGTGCCGTCGGTGGCCGCGCACCTGTCCGCGGCGATCGCCGTCGCCGAGGGCTACGCGGACGCAGACGGAGGAAAAGGGATCGGGATGACGGACGCCATGAACGTCGCGCTGGCAGCCGCGTACGGCACCGAGGTACTGTTCACCACCGACCGCCACTTCCGCATGGTCCGACCGCTGACCGGCCACAAGGCGTTCCGACTGCTGCCCGACGACCTCTGACGGCCTGGAGAACCGCTCAAGATTGCTTGAGCAACGACTCAGGTGCGGTGCTGACACGTCAGCACCGCACCCAGACCGAGGCCGATCGAGAGCGATCGAGGGCGATGGAAACCGGGTCGATTGCCCGCCTCTACGGCATCCTTGCAGGTCAGCGAGGTAACGATTTCGGGTTCGAATCCCGTTGGGGGCACAGCACCATCCTTCAATCAGCCCTGTGATCCGCGAATTCGTGGGTGGCAGGGCTTTTTGACGTCTGAAGCCTTCTTTCATGAAGCCTCTATACGGCACCGTACACATCGCGCTAGCCTGCTAGCTATACGGAGCCGTATAGACAGGGGCCGGCCATGAGACTTCCCCGCACCGCGCACACCCGCCACCCGTGGCGCATCCACGAGATCGCACCCGACTTCCGGGTCGAGGACGTATGGCGGATCCCGACTCCGGGCGGCCCCGACGACTTCGCCCACCTCGTCGACCAGATGGCGAACGGCGCCGACGCGCACCTGTCCACCGCCGTCTCACGCTTCCTGTTCGCGGCCCGCTGGAAGCTCGGCGCACTCCTGGGCTGGGACGACCCCGAATCGGGCCTCGGCACCCGCGTCCCCACCCTGCGCGACCGGCTCCCCGCCGATCTGCGGGAGGCCCCGCGCGGGCCGGACCTCAAGGGGGTGCCCGTCCCGTTCACCTCCGTCTACCAGACGCACGACGAATGGGCGGCCGAGTTGGCCAACCACACGATGCAGGGAGTGATGCACGTCGGCTGGGTCCCGGACAGCAGAGCCCCCGGGGGGTACCGCGGGCAGCTGACCGTCCTGGTGAGGCCGAACGGAACCCTCGGCACCCTGTACATGGCGGGCATCAAGCCCTTCCGGTACCTGGGCGTCTACCAGCAGATGCTGCTGACCATCGGCCGCCAGTGGCGGGCGAGCGCCCCCGAACGGAGCACCGGCACCCGGTGACGGTTCGGGGCGGCCGCCGGGGTCTGTTACTCTTTTCCGGCGACGTCACGCCTGCTGGGGAGCCCCCAAAGGCCCCGGAAAACGGTTGGGAGCACTCGTCGCACTGTGCGAGACTGGAGCTCGCACAAACACTTGGTCCTGTGGAGCAGTTTGGAGTGCTCGCCACCCTGTCAAGGTGGAGGCCGCGGGTTCAAATCCCGTCAGGACCGCTGCCATCAAGTCGCTTCGCCTCTTGATGGCCTGCCCGATCGGGGGCTCAGGCCCCGCAACACCGGGCTGGGTAGCTCAGTTGGTACGAGCGTCCGCCTGAAAAGCGGAAGGTCGCCGGTTCGACCCCGGCCCCAGCCACCACCGCCCTGACCAGGGCAAACGGCCCCACCGAAGATCTTCGGCGGGGCCGTTCTCCGTTGTCCTGCCTCGGTCCTGCCTCTCTCGCCCCTTCGCCCCGTCGGCGTTCCGTGGACGATCAGGCTGCCAAGGAACCGGAACAGCGGCAATGCGCCCCCGAGCCGCCCGGCCCCTCCTCCCGCGGCTGCCCCGCAGCGGCTGCCCCGCAGTGCCCTCGCGGCTGCCCCGCAGGGAGCATCGTGGTCGGCAGCCGGAACCTCTCGTTCGGGGCCGTCGTAGTTTCTGGGGAGGGAGAAAGGGCCTCCCTCCCGACAGCCCGACAGGGCGTCACAGGCATGGAGTTGCAGATGGGCGCACAGGACGCGCAGGACACGGCCGAGAGACTGCGGGCGATCACCGGCGAGCTGTCGGACCGCTTCTACGAGCGGGCCGACGTGGTACGGACGCTGGTGGTGACGCTGCTGGCCGGGCAGCACTCGCTGATACTCGGTCCGCCCGGCACGGCCAAGTCCGAGATGGCCCGGGAGCTGACCGGCAGGATCGAGGGGGCGGCCTACTGGGAAATCCTCCTGTCGAAGTTCACCGCGCCGACGAGAATGTTCGGCCCCATCGATGTCGCGGCGCTGGCCCGGGGCGAGTACCGCCAGGTCTACGACGGCCGCGCCACCACCGCGCACGTCGCGTTCATCGACGAGATATTCAAGTGCTCCACGGCGGCGCTGAACGAGACGCTGGACTACCTCAACGAGCGGATCTACCATCCCGAGAGCGGCGGCGAGCCGATCCACTGCCCGCTGATAGGGGCCATCACGGCGAGCAACGAACTGCCCGGCGGAGAGGACTCGGCCGCGATCTACGACCGGCTGCTGGTGCGGGTCGAGGTCGGGTACCTGGCGGACCCCTCGAACTTCGCCGCGCTGGTCCGCTCCGCCGTCAGCCGCCCGACGGCACCGACCCGGACCACGGTCCAACTGACCGCGCTGCAGCACGCCGTGACCGAGGCCGTCCCGGCCGTGGAGGTCCCGGACTCGATCGTGGACGCGGTGTGCACGCTGCGGGCCGCCCTGCGCCGCAAGGAACTCATCGCCTCCGACCGCCGCTGGCGGCAGGCGGTGGGCCTGCTCCAGGCGTCCGCGTACCTCGACGGCCGCCCGGCGGTCGCCGAGACCGATCTGTCGATCCTGACGCATGTGCTGTGGGACTCCCCCGCCCAGCGCCCGACCGTCGAGCGCGAGGTGCTGCAACTGGTCAGTCCGGACGCCAAGGAAGCACTCGACCTGTCCGACGTCCTCGACGAGTTGGAGGCCCAGCTCGACGCCATGGCCGGGCAGTCCCGGGAGGCGCTGAGCGAGTGGGTCATCAAGAAGGCGCACAACAAGCTCGCCATGGCGGGGAAGCGGCTGGAGAAGCTGCGCGAGGAGGCGGCGGGCGCGGGCCGCTCCACCGCCGCCATAGACCGGGTCACCGGCCATCAGCGCGCCGTCCGCGCCCGCGTTCTCACCGAGGCCCTCGGCGTGGACGCGAGCATGGTGCAGGCCCAGCTCTGAGCACCGACGACGACGCGGACGGGGAGACGGGGCCAGGAACCGGGATCAGGGGCGAGGGGCACGGCGTGGGCGGGGCAGCGGGAAAGTTCGGCGAGTCGGCGGGGCGGGACGGGACGTGGCCGGGCCCGTCGGCCGCCGATCCCGGGCGGCGGCACACCGCGGCCGTCGTCACGGACCGGTTCGACCGGATCGCATGGCGCGACACCTACGCGCAGTCGGCCGGGCTGCGCGAGCTGGCCGCGGAGCTGAGCGCGCGCTACGAGTGCACCTCCGACCTGCTGATCGACGCCTTCCTGGCGGCCTACAAGACCGGTCCGCGGCTGCGCGAGCGCGCGGAGATGGCTCCCTCCCGGCTCGTCAACCACCAGGTCATCACCTCGCTGCTGGAGACACAGGAGTTCGCCGAGCTGCGGCGGGAGACGGTCGGTGACCCCTACGCCGCCGCCATGGCCGTGCTCGCCCAGGCCCCCGCGCTGCGCGGGCTGTTGGAGCGCTGCCGGGCCGCCTGGGAACAGGCCGAGCAGGCGAACACTGCCCAGCGGGGTGCCGAAGACGCGGCGAGGGGGGTGGGCGAGGCACTGGGGCAGGCCGCCGACGAGGCAGAGGCCGAGGCCGCCAACGAGGCAGACGCAGAGGCCGAGGCCGAGGCCGGGTTCGGTCCCGGGGCAGGCTCCGAGGCGGGCTCCGGCGCTGTGCCGGTCCCGGCCGACGACGCCGTGCAGCAGGCGATCGTGGCCGCCCGGGCCGCCGAGGCCGCTGCGCGGCAGGCCGGCCAGGCCGCCGCGCAGGCCCTCGCGGCGGCGGCCCCCGGTCTGCGGGCCGGCGCGCGGACCGCGGCGGCACAGGCCGCCGGGTCCGTACGGGAGGAGGCCGCGCTGATGCGGGCATGGGGTGTTGCCCCCGGCGAGCTGGAACGGATGCCGTTCGACGCTCGCGCCCGGCTCGCCGAGCGGCTGCGCTCCAGCCGTCTGGCCCGGTGGGCCGAGCTGATCGGCCGCTTCCGGCAGATGGCCGGTGGTGAGCGCGCCCGCAAGGTGGAGAACGCCACCGGGGAGCTGGTCGGCGTCACGCTGGGCAACGACCTCTCCCGCGTCATCCCCTCCGAGCTGGCCAACCTGGGTCTGCCCGAGCTGCGGGCGGTGTTCGCCGTGCGGTATGCCGCCGGGGAGCTGATGCTCTACGACAGCCAGGAGGAGCAGGCCACCGGCAAGGGAGCCGTCATCGCGTGTGTGGACACCTCGCACTCCATGTACGAGACAGGTCCCGGCGGGGTCTCCCGGGAGGCGTGGGCCAAGGCGTGTGCCCTGGCGCTGCTGGATCAGGCCCGCCAGGCGGGGCGGGACTTCGTCGGGGTCCTGTTCTCCGCCGCCGACAAGCTCCAGGTCTTCCGCTTCCCGGCGGACGAGCCCGCCGACCTGCCCCGGGTCCTCGACTTCGCGGAATGCTTCCTCGGCGGCGGGACCAGCTACCAGGCGCCGCTGACCGCGGCCGGTGAACTGCTGGAGCAGGAGTTCGACGACACCGCCCGCAGGCGCGGCGACATCGTGATGATCACCGACGACGAGTGCGGCGTCACCGAGGAATGGACGCGCGGCTGGAACGACGCCAAGCACCGCTTGGGCTTCCGGCTGTTCGGCGTGGTCGTCGGCGCCCCGGAGGCCGCCGGAAGCGACTCGGTCCTGGGGGCCCTGTGCGACAACCTCCGTTCCATCGAGGACCTCACCGACGTCCACGCCGCCGCCGACCTCTTCCGGCTGATCTGATCCCCTACGGCGAGGGCCCGGCGTGCGGGCCTCAGCCCGCGGCCGCCGCGGCGTGGGAGGGCGACGAGGAGCGGGGGCGGCCACCCGGGTGGCGGTGGCGCCAGATCCAGAAGACGGCACAGGAGACCAGGGCCCAGGCGGCGAGCACCAGATAGGGCTGGAGGAGCTGGTGGTCGGGGAAGTAGACCGCGGTGTGCTGGGCGTTCACGGAGGCGCCGGGGGGCAGCCAGCGGCCGATCTCGCCGAGCACGGAGGGCAGCAGGGGCCAGGAGACGGCGCCGCCGGACGAGGGGTTGCCCAGCAGCACCATCAGGCCCCAGGTCGGCAGCATGGCCCAGCGGCCGACGAGGGTGTTGAACATGGTGAAGACCATGCCGCTGGTGAACAGCGTCAGCGCGAGGATCATCCAGGAGTGGACGAACGGGAGGTCCAGCGCGCCGAGCCCCCAGTCGACGACGGCAGCGATGACGAAGCCGCCGAGCAGGGCGTAGGCGAGCGTGAAGGCGATGCGCTCGGGCGGGTTGAGGGCCCGCGCGTGGACGCTGAGCTGGATGGCGCCGACGAAGCCGATGATGACGGCGGCGAGCGAGATGTAGAAGATGGCCAGGCCGCGCGGGTCGCCCTGGTCCAGGGGCTTGAGGTCGCGCACCTCGACGGGGACGCCGATCTTCTTGCCGACCTTCGGCCCCGCCTCCTCCAGCAGCTCCGCCACCGAGGCGCCGGAGGCGCTGGACACATCCAGCTCGACGCCCTTCGGCCGCTCCACCCGCATGATGGCGAAGACCTGCTGGGCCTCGATGGCGTGTTCGGCCGCCGTCTGTGTGCGGTAGTGCCGCAGCTTCAGTGAGGAGCCGAGCGCCTTCTCCATGCCGGTGACGAACTCGCTGCGGTCCCGCCTGTTCTCGGGCTCGCCGACGACGGCGACGGGCACACGGTGCGGGGTCGGGTTGGCCATCGCGTAGGTGTACGACCCGGCGAAGAGACCGGCGCCGGCGGCGAGGATCAGCACCAGGACGGTGGCCGGGAAGAAGGGCGAGTCCTTGAAGTCCTGCCACTTCCGGGCCGGGGTGCGCCGGGGGCCGCCGTGCTTGCCGTGCGGGTGACGGGCCTGATCGGTGCTGGGGTCCTCGGCGCGGTGCTCGGACCACTCGGGTTCCTCGCTCATGCCCCTCACACTAAGCGGGCACAAGGTGCTTTCCGTTACTTTTCCGACACTTCAGGCACTCTGCCTCCGTCAGGTCCGGGAGCGCTCCGGCGGCGGCTCCGCAGCGCGCGCACTCCCCACACCGCGCCCGCCGCGAGGGCGAGCCCCGCCAGCAGCGCGCCGTCCGGTACCGCGTCGCCCACCCGCCGGGCCCAGGTCTCCGCGGCGAACGCGCCGTCCACATCCGTCAGCCCCGGCAGTCCTGCCGCGCCGTCGAAGGCGAGGAAGAGCGCGCCGAGCAGGACGAAGAACAGTCCGGACAGCAGCGAGGTGGTGTGCAGCCGGAGCCGGCCGCCGAGCCGTAGTTCCCGCCCGCGTAGCCATCGCCGCCGCCCCAGGTCGAACCGCTCCCACAGCAGCGCCAGCACGAACAGCGGTACGGCCATGCCCAGCGCGTAGACCGCCAGCAGCACCCCGCCGTAGACGGGGTTGCCCCGCACGGCGGCGACCGTCAGCACACTGCCGAGGATCGGTCCCGCGCAGAACCCGGCCAGCCCGTAGACCGCGCCCAGCGCGTACACGGACAGCGCCGTGGTCGGACGGATCCGGCCCGACGCCTCCCGCAGCCGGCGCGAAGCGAAGCCGAGCCCGACGATCTGGGCGAGCCCGAGCGCGACGATCAGCCAGCCGCCCACCGAGACCAGCAGGTCGCGGTGGCCGTAGAACAGCCGTCCGGCGAAGGAGCCGGCGGCGCCCAGCGGGACCAGCGTGGTGGCCAGGCCGAGGTAGAAGATGCCGGTACGGGCCATCAGCCGGCCGGCCGAGTCGATCGAGTACGCGAAGAAGGCGGGCAGCAGCAGGGCGCTGCAGGGGCTGAGC
>NZ_JAGPXJ010000058.1:0-48891 GCF_018070605.1 Streptomyces sp. B15 | reverse complement strand
CCCTTCCCCCCTTCCCCCGTTTTTTCAGTCTCTCAGTGTGGAGAAGACGATGGTCATCTATGGAGTGGCAGCACTGGCGCTGTGCATGCTCGTGGGCACGCTCGTCGGTGAACTGCTCGGCGTCGCCGTCGGTGTCGACGCCAATGTCGGCGGAGTCGGATTCGCCATGATCATGCTGGTGCTGGTCACCAGCTGGCTCCGCAGCAAGGGCAAGTTCCCGGCAGCCAGCGAGCAGGGCGTGCTCTTCTGGAGCGCGATGTACATACCGATCGTCATCGCCATGGCCTCCACCCAGAACGTGGTCAAGGCGGTCACCGGAGGGCCGATGGCCATCTTGGCCGGCCTCGCCGCGCTCGTCGCGGGAGGCGCCCTGGTCCCCGTGCTCACCCGGATCGGCGAACCGGCGCAGCCGCTTGCGCCGCTGACCGCCGAAGAGAAGCAGGAGGCCTGAGATGGACGTGTTCGCCTCCGTCTTCGAAGACAACGGCCTGCTGGTGGCGTTCGCGCTGGTCGGTGGACTGATGCTGTTCTCCGGGTGGCTGTCCAAGGCACTGACCCGCGGCCGGCTGCAGGGCTCCGCCATCGCCATTCTGCTCGGCCTGATCCTGGCCTACTGGGGCGGTGCGGTGACCGGTGGCGAAGACGGACTGGCCGACTTCGCCGCCCTCTCCGGCCTGAGTCTGATGGGCGGTGCGATGCTGCGGGACTTCGCGATCGTCTCCACCGCGTACGGCGTGGACCTGCGGGAGATCAAGCGGGCCGGGCCGGCCGGCGCGCTCTCCATCCTCCTGGGGGTACTGGTCTCGTTCGTGGCCGGATCGGTCATCGCCGCGGCCTTCGGCTACACGGACGCCGCCTCGATGGCGACGATCGGCGCCGGCGCGGCCACCTACATCGTCGGGCCGGTGACCGGCACCGCGGTGGGCGCGAGTTCGGAGGTCATCGCGTTGTCCGTGGCGGCCGGTCTGGTCAAATCCGTCGTGGTGATGGTGGGAACCCCACTGATCGCCCCGCTGATCGGTCTGAACAACCCGAAGGCCGCCATGGCGTTCGGCGGTCTGATGGGCACGACCTCCGGGGTGGCCGGCGGGCTGGCGGCCACCGACAAGCGCCTTGTGCCCTATGGAGCGATGACGGCGACCTTCTACACGGGTGTCGGCTGCCTGCTCGGCCCGTCACTGCTGTACGTGACGCTGCGGGCGCTCGTCGGTGGATGAGCCAGGCAGCCTCGTCACTGCCTGGAGGCTGCTGATGCACCGCTCGGCGACGGCCGCGCCGGTCTTACGGGGATGGGGGTCACTGCCCCAAGACCGCGCCGGCGCCGGTCAGCGTCTCGAAGGCGGGTGCCTTGCCTGTCGGACGGAAGTACCTGGCCGATCGGCCAGAAAGCATGGCCGGTCAGCCGAGGCCGAGCTGGAGAGTGCGGGCTAGCGTCCTTCTCAGCAGGCAGCACCACGGAGAGGAAGGCGCCCGATGGATCAGCGAACGTCCGACAGCAACGCCGGCGTGACCACCGAGTTCGAGAGGGACGTCGTCAAGCTCTTGCTGGAGGCGATGCGCGCGGTGGCCAAGCAGGAACGCGAGGACGTCGGTACGGAAAGCGTGCTCTACGCGCTCGTCTCGGGCGACTCGGCCGCGGGTTCCGCGATCGCCCCGGTATGAAGGCCTCTGGTTCGCTCGGCGGCTCGATCGGGTGCCGGGGGACATCCGTGTGGGTCAGTGACGATGCGGGTGACGGCGCAGCGGGAAGCCCGGACGACGAGCGGGAGATCGACGCCTTCTGGCGGGAGGTCAGGCACGAGGAGGCCAAGAGACTCCGCTGGAAGAACCGGAAGAAGGAGGAGGAGAAGCAGCAGGGAGGCGTCGAACTCCCGCCGATCACCGGCGCGTTGCGGACCTGTCTGCGCAAGGCGCTGGAGATCGCACGGGAGGAGGGAACCGTCTCCGTGCGCGTCCGCCATGTAGCACGCGCACTGGTCGAACTGCCCGATACACGTGCCCGCGAGGCCATGGTTGGTGCTGCAGAAGCTGGAGGTTTCGGCTGCCTCGACCGCGCTCGACGCGTTGCGGGGGAGCGACGAAGCGCCGGAACCCGGCTCGGTGTTGATGCTGCGCAAGGCGGGGACGTTCGGGAAGAGCGGTAATCCGCTGACCCGGAAGTTCACTGCCTGGATATTCGGGGGCGGCGCCGGGTTCGGCTCCGCGCTCGTGAGCGCGGTGCGCGCGGAGGCACCACGAGTGGCGGTGCGGCGCGGGGCGTCGGAGATGGAAGCCGTCGATGTGCTGCTGGGTGTCCTGGCGCTGGACCGGTCGCTGACCGTCGCGGAACGTGAGCTGCCCGAAGAGCTGACGGGAGCGAACCAGGGGGCGGCACTCCTGCACCGATACGGTGTACGGCAGGATGCTCTCGCCCGAGTACTGCTTCCCACCACCGGGGTCGCGGAGGAAGAGCCCCCGGAGATCCGCGGCTCCGCCGACTTCGAACGACGGCTCCTGCATGTCACAGAGCTCACCGCCTCCGCTCGTAACTCGCCCACGGTCGGCACCACCCACCTGCTGGCCGCGCTGCTGGACAAGACCGGGACGAACGCGGAGACCGCGGCGGAGATCGAGCGTGTGCTGACCGAGAGCGGGGCGGACGTCGCCGGACTGCGGGCGGAGCCGGAGCTCCGGGTCCCGGCGGGAGCGGCACGTGCCGCCTGAGGCCGCAGTGGTTCGCCGACACGTACGGCCGGAGCAGACGTCGAGACCGGAACCCGCACGGAGGAGACCTTGAGCCCGGCAGCGCGACTGTGGAAGCGGATGCGCCGCGAGACCGTCGCGATCCGGAACGCGGTGCGTACCGCGCCCCGGCGGACGGTCGTCGTCGAGTCCGTACTCGCCGGCCTGGTCCTGCTGTGCTCGCTGGTGCCGCTTCCGCTGATTCCGCCGGCCCACCCGGTGGGGGTGGCCGTCATAGGCGTGTGGACGGCGCTGCTCGTGCCCGCGCGGCGAAGGTACCCAGCCCTCACGGTGTTGGGCTGCATGCCGGTGATCGCGGGGGAGAACGTGTGGTCGACGGTGGTGGTGCCGTGCGTCGTGTGGTCCGCCGTACGCCGCATCACCCCCGCACGACGTGCTTGGGCAGCGGTCGGGGCGAGCGCTGTCGGCGCCGTGCTCCTGTCGATAGCCGTCCAATCCCTCAGCGGGCTCCCGACGTTGCCGTACCTGCTCGCCGGTGCCGGCGTGGCTGCGCTGTTCATCCTGCTGCCCGCGCTGTCCGGCATGGTGCTGGGGCATCGCCGCCCGCTGAAGGGGCTGCTCCGGGAGCGCAATGCCTACCTCGAACAGACCCGCTTGCTCACCGACGAGGCGGCCCGCATGGAGGAACGGGCGCGCATCGCCGCCGAGATGCACGATCTGCTCGGCCACCGCATCGGCCTCATCTCGGTGCACGCCGGAGCCCTCCAGCTCGCTGCCGAACGAGAGGCGCCCCCGCTGGCCCCCCAGGCCGAACTGCTGCGTACCACCGCCGGAACGGCCATGGACGAGCTGCGCGGCATCCTCGGAGTCCTCCGGCACCAGTCCCGCGAGGACATCGGCGAGCGGGGGACACGCGAGTCCCTCTCGGCCCTGGTCGAGGATTCCCGGAAGGCGGGGGCCGACGCCGAACTGCACTGGAACGCGACCGGGGCGACGGACGCGGACGCCCGCACCCGGCAGGCCGTCCACCGTGTCACCCGCGAGGGACTCACCAACGCGCTGAAGCACGCGCCTGGCGCACCTGTCCGGGTGACGTTCCAGGACGAAGGAGACACGGTGGTGGTCGCCGTCGTCAACGAGGCCCCGCCGTTGCCCCGTCCGCCCGGGGACGGGAACCGCAGCGGACTCGTCGGCCTCCAGGAAAGGATCAACCTGCTCGGGGGCGCTCTTCACGCCGGACCGCGCCCGGAGGGCGGCTTCGTCCTCTCCGCCCGTATACCCGTCCGGCCCGATGTGCCGCCTGTGTACACCACTTCACCCGGGCCGGTCTCCGACGGGGCGGGCTCCCGGCCCCCGCTGTCCACGGAGGTCCTCACATGGCCCCGCCTCCTGGGAGGCGGCTGCGCGGCGCTGCTGGTGCTGCTGCCGACGGTCAGTGCCACCATCGCCCTGCTGATCATGGCAGTTCTAGACTGAGCCGATGATCCGAGTCCTGATCGCCGACGACGAGGCGCTGATGCGCACCGGGGTCCGTCTGATCCTGGAGAACGACGACGAGATCCGTGTCGTGGCCGAGGCGCAGGACGCCCATGAGGCCGTAGAAGCCTGCCGCACCCACCCCGTCGACGTCGCCCTCCTCGACATCCGCATGCCCGGGGACGGCATCACCGCTGTCACCGAGATCACCCGGCAGTCGTCCCGCACCCGAGCGGTGATGCTCACGGCCTTCGGCGAGGAATCGACCGTCGCCGGCGCTCTGCGTGCCGGAGCCCACGGCTACCTCCTCAAGGACACCGGCCCCCGCGACCTCATCGACGCCGTACGCCGCGCCGCCGCCGGGGAACCCGTCCTCGCCCCGCAGGTCACCCGCCAACTCGTCGACTTCCGGACCCGACTGGGCCACGGCAGCGACGCCGCCTCACGGCGGATCGCCGATCTGACACCGGCCGAGCGAGACGTCCTCCGGCTGCTGGGCACCGGTCTCTCCAACGCCGAGATCGCCGCACAGCTCCACTTGAGCCCCGGCACGGTCAAGGCCCACATCAGCAGCATCCTGACCCGCACCGGCTGCACCAACCGGGTCCAGGCGGCGGTGCTGGCGCACGATGCGGGGCTGCTCGTCTGACACCCGGCCACCTGGCCGGGGACCTCTATGTCATTCGTCCAGCGGGATCAATCGGTGATCCGAACGACGAGGCCCAGCAGTCAACGCGGCCCAGCTGTCAACGTGGCGCCAACCGGTCGATTTCGGTGAGCACGGCGTCCGCGTACGGACGCACCTGCGCTTTCAACGCGCGGCTCCAGCTCTCTTCGGAGTAGAGGGAGGTGAGATACAGCTGCCGAGCATGTTGCAGTACAGGGCGGTGTTCCGGTGGAAGCCGCGCCAGGGCCCAGTCGGCGGCGGAGTCCTTCGGCCTGCTCTCCCCGGTGGCGAGCGTGGTCCAGATGCGCGCCAGGGTCAGGACGACGTTGCGGGTGTCGCTGTCCAACTCGTCGAGCAGCGCCGGGATCCCCGACACGCCGGCCCGCACCAAGTCCTCGTGCGGAACGCGCTCCAGTACCCGCGCCGGCGGCGGGCCACCGACCGTGCGATCACCGGACAGCACCATCGTGATGAGCAGGGCCAGATCCGGCATCGGCTCCGGCTGGGGGAGCATCCCCGCCTCGAACTCGGCGCGCAGCCACTCGCCGTACTGGAAGTCGCAGGTCGGAGGGTACCGCCACGGGCGGACCTCGGACTGGACGACGACAGTCAGCTCGACCGGGCGGGGGCTGCCGGGCGAACCGGAACCGGAAATACGCAGCAGTCCATCGAGAAGTGCCTGCCGTTCCCGGTCGTTCATACGGCGCCGTGAGACGACGAGGACGTCCACGTCGCTGGCCGGTCGAAGGCCGCCGAGCACCCAGGATCCGTGCAGGTACGTCCCGATGGCCTCGGGCCCCAGCACACCGTCGACCAGGCCCGCGATCTTCTGCAGTTGCTCCATCGCCCCAGGATGCCGCCCCGGCGCGTGCAGCCGCACGCACTTACGTCGGGTGCCGCTGCGGGCTTCGGGACGAGGTCAGTGCGTCAGTTTCAGACCGGCAACGCAGCCGACGATGCCGACCAGCAGCAGCAGCTTCACCGGGCCGGCTGATTCACCGTCGAAGAGCATGGCGTAGGTCGCGGTGAGCACCGCTCCGATGCCCACCCAGACCGCGTAGCCGGTGCCCACGGGCACCGTCCGCAGCGCAAAGGCCAGTCCGGCCATGCTCAGCACCAGCCCGAGGCCGAAAACAATGCTCGGCAGGGGACGGGTGAAGCCTTCCGATTTGCCCAGCGCCGTTGCCCACACCGCTTCCAGCGCTCCGGACACCACAAGAACCAGCCATGCCATGACAGACACCCTTCGCGTCGTCTTGTCATGACTGGGTACGGCGCACCTCGTCCAGGAGCCTGTCGGGCTCTGCCGTCCACGATCGCACATCCACTCGTGCCTGTGGCGACCAGCGTGGTGATCGCTGTCACCCTCGAACGTCAGGTGGTTCCCCTGGGACCGTCGTCCTCGGCCGTGGTGGCTGCCCGTCTGCGGGCTCGATAGGCGGCGGCCTTGACGCGGTTGCCGCACGCGTCCATACCGCACCAGGTGCGCCGGGCGCCCCGTGAGCGGTCCAGATAGATGCGGGTGCAGCCTGGGCGACCGCACTCCTTGAGACAGGCGTGGGGGTCGGCCAGCACGGAGATGCCGCTTCTGGCTATGTGAGAGAGCGCTGCGCGCAGGTCTCCCGACATGCGCAGCCCCGCGTCGCTCAGCTCCATCTTGGGCACCGGCCCGGCGGCCGCGTCGTTGACGATCCGGAGGCCGGCCGGGTCGAAGCGCCGATCGAGCACGCGGTCGAGAGCGAGCTGGTAGATCGCCTCCCGCAGCGACAGCGCGAATTCGAAGGTCGGGGAGTCGGCGGTAACACGGTCCGGAAGCTCGTCACATGCGGCCACCCACCGTTCGAGGTCAGCAGGAGTGGCGAGGGTGTCGTCGGGCTCGTCCCGACGCGACCCCACGGTGCCGGCCAGATCGAGGGCTGCGTTGCCGCTCACGTACGCGAAATTCACGTCACCATCTTGACCGGTGACGAGCCTGGCGGCAATATCGTCACCTGTTGAACCGGTGACGCGAGAGTGAACAGGAGCACGCATGGTCAAGATCTGCGACATCGAGGTCGTCGTCTTCGACATCCTCGGAACACTTGTCGATCAACCCGGCGGGCTCCGAGCGGGCATCCGCGACGCGGTACCGGCGGCCGACGACGCGGCCGTCGACGAGCTGCTCACCGTGTGGCAGCAGCATGTCGAGTTCGAACAGCAACGCATCGAGCAAGGCCACCGCGCGTACGTCAACAGCGAGATCATCGACCGAGAGGCTGCTCAACGGGTGGCCGACCGTGCCGGGATCGCCGATCCGGCGACCGTTGCCCGGCTGGCAACAGCGAGCCGGCGGTTGCCCCCTTGGGGAGACTCTGTCGCCGGTCTGGAGCGGCTGGCGCAGCGGTTCCCCGTGGTGGGACTGTCCAACGCCGCCCGGACCGCCCTGCTACGGCTGAACGCGCATGCCGGGTTGCGGTGGCACCAGGCCTTGTCCGCCGAAGCCGTCCAGGCCTACAAGCCGGCGCCGGAGGTCTATCAGTTCGCCCTCGACACCGCCGGTTGTCCACCGGAACGTGTGCTCAAGGTGGCCGCCCACGCCTGGGATCTGCGCGGAGCTCAGGCGCAAGGTATGCGGACCGCCTACGTCCAGCGGCCGGTCGGGGACCCGCCGACGAGCACCGATGTCTTCGACTGGCGGTTCGACGGACTCGATGAACTGGTCACCGCGTTGACGGAGACGTAGCCGATCCGATCGGCCCCTGCCGCGTCCGGTGACGTCAGTCGGCGGCGTCAGGCGGCGTCAGGCGGCGTTCGGGGCCTTGGGGACGCTCTGGGGTATTGGTCGGCGACAGCGTCGGGGTCACGGTCGCCGACCGCACTGAGCCCGCGCTCACTCGACACCCGGCCTCAAGTCCGGTGGGACAACGGCCGTTACTCGGCGTACAGGGTCTGCCTGGCGGCTTCGGTGAACCGTGTGAGGGCCGCCCAGAACGGTCTGTACCGGCTGTCGAAGTCCGTCTCGGCACCTGCCGCGTCGGCCAGCAGAGCCTTGAAGGCCGCGTAGAAGTTGCTGACCTCATCCTTCAACGCCTCCGCTGCCGCGGCCACGTCTGGAGGCCCCTCGAGATCGATCACGCGTACGCAGCGCCGAAGCTTCGCGTATGCATCGAGTTCGCGGTCACGCAGCTCGGTACGGGCGACGAGGCGTTCGTCGGCGTCACTGATCTGCCGGGTGGTCGATACCTCCCAGTACAGTTCCGCCATCCGATGGGTGTGCTCGATCAGGTCGATGTATGCGGCACGTCGGCTCTCACGTAGTTGATGCATTCGTTGTGTCTCTGCTGCGGAGTCCGCCTGTATCCGGGCCGCCTTGGCATTGCCTTGGTTCGTCACCCAGCTGGCGAGGACAGCCGTGCCACCGGTCAGGGCAGCGATCCAGAACGCGTTGTCCACCACGCGACAATATGCTCTCCCAGCCGTCATGGTCGGCCCACACGAGCCGAGCCGGAATCGCAGTTCCGGAAGATCCGTGAATGCCCGTGACAGCATTGATCGCGCATCGCGGTGCCCTGTGGTGCAATGCAGCGCACTGCAGCGCCCCGCCGACCCGCAGTGACGACGCCAGAGGGCCGGGAGCGGGGGAGTGCGTGTCCAAGGGCTTGCAGGCCAATCATCGGCGCCGTCAGGTGTAGATGCACAGTGCCGGGTCACTCAGGGGGTGACCCGGCACAGGAGTGACGTAGGGAGTGCGCCGTGCAGCACAGACCGCCCGAAGGCACTGCGGAGATCCTGTTCATCGGTAACGCCACGCTGCTGATTCGTTACGGGAAGCTCACGCTGCTGACCGACCCGAACTTCCTCCACCGCGGGCAGCTCGCCCACCTCGGCTACGGTCTCGTCTCACGTCGGCTCACGGAACCGGCCGTCGACATCTCCGAGCTGCCCCACGAGGACCTGGACGCGGTCGTACTGTCCCATCTGCACGGCGACCATTTCGACCGCGTGGCCCGGCGCGGCCTGGACCGCGGCCTGCCCTTCGTGTCCACCCCACACGCCTCACGCCTTCTGCAGGGCTTGTTCGGGTTCCATCGCGCAGTGGGTCTGAGGACATGGCAGAGTCACACCCTGCTGCGGGGTGATTCCCTGGTACGAATCACTTCGCTCCCCGGACGCCACGCGCCGGCCCCGGCGCGCGCCCTGCTGCCGCCGGTGATGGGCAGTCTGCTGGAGTTCGGCGACCGTTCCGGCGAGATCCGTCTCGTTGTGTACCTCACCGGCGACACCCTGATGTACGACGGTCTGCGCGAGATCGCCCGCCGCCATCCCGACATCCACCTGGCAGTCATGCACCTGGGCGGTACCACCCTGCCCGGCGGGATGGTGGTCACCATGGACGCCGAACAGGGCGCCGACCTGCTCGACCTGATCCGCCCGCGTCGAGCGCTTCCTGTCCATCACGAGGACTACACCGTCTTCCGCTCACCGCTCTCGGACTTCCTCGCCGAGGCCGGGCGCCGTGGGCACGATGCGCGTATCCTGCGGTGCTCCCCGGGCGAGCGGGTCACGGTCGGCTCGGAAGTCGCCGCCTGAGCGACCCGCGGGCAAAGCGACCCGCGGGCAATGGGCGGCCGGTCCCGCGACACGGCACAGGTCAACCAGTAACGGTGCGAGGCCTCCGCCCTCCCGCAAGGGGACTCCCCGTTGCGAAGGGCACGTCGGAGGGGGATCTGGCGCCGCCGTCAAGGTGTCACGCCCACTTTCCCTGATACCCAGGCCAGGTGCGCTGCCTCAGCGGTGCATTCCGGGGTCAGCGCTCCCCGTAGCACTCATGGGTGGCCTTGAGGGTCACCTCGTACTTTCCGCTGCCCTTCGCCTCGTGGCCGTCAGGGGTGTACTGGACAACCAGGACGTTGAAGCTCCGCTCGTCCCTGATATCGGGGCCCCAGGGGCCGAGGAAGTTCTGCCCGATGTAGTCGTCGTGCCACCATTGGGTGAGAAGACTGACGATGGCCAGGATGATGCCGCCGATCCCCTTGGCCATATCACCCTTCTTGGTCGGGTCCTTGACGCCCTTGATCAGCTTCTCGCTGATGTCTCGGGCTTTCTCTCCGATCTTCTTCACCAAGTCACTTTTACCGTGGTCCTCCTCCCACCCTTGGATGGCGATCCAGACGTTGGTGACGGGAAGTTCGTCCACCTCGTCGTCGTGCATCCACGCCACGACAGGCTGGTTGTAATCCTTGGTGACGCCCTTCTTGAAGCCTTCGACTGTCTTGGTGGTCCGGTCAAAGGTGTAGTCGGGATCGCCGTCGGTGACCTGGAGGGTGAAATAGACCTCGTCCGTGCCCGGCTCGCCCCAGGTGTGCTCATGGCACTTCGCCCGCACGACGTGCACTGTCGCGCACATCGGGTCACGCGAGGCATCGGCAGCACCGACCGGGCCCGAGGCCGCTTGCCCTTTCCCGCGACCGGCCTCCGGCAGGGGGCGGGGCGGGATGATCCGACTCCACCCGTAGCGCTGCACCACCTCGCCCGACGGCATGTCCTGCGGACGCATACCCGGCTCATGGAACGCCACATTGGGCAACTGGCTGATGACCGGCCAATAGTCCGCCACTTCCTGGGAGACCTGCTCGTAGGTGCACGAGTCCTCGATCGTCAGCTCAGCAATGCGGTCGGGGAACAGAGCCGCGCGACCTCCCTCACCCAGTTCCGTGTACGCCGTCCCGTACCCGAACAGATCGCTGCGGGTCGGAGCGGCCAGACGTGCCAGGTCGAGCAGGTCACTTTCCAGATCGGTGAGGGGATTTCCCGCTTCGGCCTTGCGGCAGGCGTTGAGCATGATCGGGGTCAGATGGTTGATGTCGCGGTTGGCGGCCAGCCTCTCGGGCAACAAGTGGTGCTTGCGTGCGGCCCGCTGTTCGGTCGTTTCGCCCTCCTGCGGCAGCAGAGCGGAAGAGGGCATGGGAGCGCTCGTGGCCTCTACGGCCATGGCCAAGGAGCGGTGCAGGGAGGAGGCGGTGGAGGTCATGTCGCTGCTCCGTCTCGAAGAATCTCCCCAGGAACTACTGTCCCCGGGCGGGCCGAGACGCACGGCCCACTTCCGTCCCTTGCCCACCCTTGGCGTGCGCTCCCGACCACTATCGAGTGGCTGTCAGGGCGCACCGGTGTGACCGACAGAACGGCGACGCGCCCCACCGACACCGTTGTGCGCCCTGCCCTGTACCAGGGAAGAAGCCGCCGCGGGAACATGTCGGAGGACGACGACCAGTGCCCGGCTCCCGACGCATCGCCCGGCCGCGATCCACGAGCCAAGACCACATTGGCGCCAGACCCTGGCGGGCAGGGGTCGTCACGGATGAATATGCAACGCATGAGTGACGAACCCGCGAGATGGAGTCGGGCGACCATCTACCCCGACATGTGGACCGACCCGGACGACGACCCCCGCAACAACGACGGGCCCAGCCCGGAGGGTGAGCTGGAGTCGCTGGAGGACGCCCTGACGAACTACCGCATGACCCTGCGGATGAAGTGCGAGGGTCTGGACGCGGAGCAGCTGGCCCGTCGATCGGTCCCGCCGTCGACGATGTCGCTGCTGGGTCTGCTTCGACACCTCGCCGAGACGGAACGCGACTGGCTCAACTGGATCAGCGACGGTGAGCCGTTGCCGAAGCTGTACGGCGAGAACGACGGGGACTTCGACGGAGCGGTCGCCGAGCAGGCCGAGGTCGACGCTGCGTATGCCGCGCTGGCCCGCGAGCAGGCCGCGACCGATGCCGCGCTGGCCGAGCACCCGGACCCGAGTGAGCGTCTGGGGAAGGACCGGATCGCAGTTCGGGAGCTGATGGTGCACAGGGTCGAGGAGTACGCCCGTCACTGCGGGCATGCCGACCTGTTGCGCGAGTGCATAGACGGACGGGTGGGGCAGTGACGGAGGCCGGGTACTGCATCCACCGACCGTCCACCGACCTTCACCCGGCCAACAGAGCACCCCGCCCTCGTGACGCCCGATATTGCCGCTGATCGGGACCGGAACGGATAGGGGGGTGGCGGTCGGTCGGCGGCGGCTCAGTTGCGCGCAGGAACTGGGTCGCTGCGGGGACGACTTGCCGCGCGGGACATCTCGTGGGGCCGGGACAGTGCTCTGCCCCGGCCCGCACAGGCATGCTGGTTATGTCTCCGGCGATTGTGCGAAGCGGACGAAGCCGGCGATACGGGGGGAGAAAGTGAGCGGGCACTGATCGCCCAGCGCCGAACGCACGCTCTCCACCACGTCGGCGTCCGGCTCGCCGAACACCTCGAAGCGCTCCACTCGGCAGTGCTCCATCACCTCCTTGATGTACGGGTCCGCGAGCTGCCAGTGCAGGCGGACCGCGTCGGAGTCCCGGTAGAGCTGGAAGCTGTGCGCGAGCATCTGCTCCTCGTCCACGAAGGTCTCCACCATCAACTGCGGCCCGTGCTGCTGCGCGAAGTCCACGGCTCGGGCGATGGCGTCACGGAAGCCGTCCAGGTGGCCGTCGTTGATGCGCATGGTGTTGCGGAAGAGGAGGATCGCGCTGTTCTGTGTGGTCATGGCGCAATCCTGATAGTTCAACCAAACTTTAAGTCAAGTATCTCTCCGCCCCTTCGGTCGCCCTCCCGGTAGCGGCCGGATTTGGTGGAGCCATGGCCGTGGCCGCAGGATCGCGCAGCAGAGTGACATATGGCGGCTCATGCGCCAGGACGTACTGATCGACACGATCACCATGGAGGAAGTGGACTTTCCCTGGCTGCGTGGCAGGTTCGCCCCCGAACCTCCGTTCGCCCGGGTGAAGCCGTGGTTCGACGAGGCACCGGCCCTTGTGGAAGCGGACTCGACCGTCTGCCGTGCTCACCGAATGTGGCCGGCGCCCGCAACCGTGTCCCATGAGTCCCCGGCAAGCGAACCGCCCCGCCTGGCATCGCACGGGTGAGCTCTGGGGTGATCCCGAGGTGGTCCGACGGCGGAGCTCCATCTGACCGGTGAGGGCGGTCGGCGACCACTGGCCTTGCTGATCACTTTACGGACAGTTCCCGGCTTCGTCTGCGGCTCGGCCCACCAACTTCCTACGACCGGTAGCAAGAACATCACGTCACGGCGATCGGGGAGAAGCCCGGAGCGTTGGAGAGGATCACCGCGCGCCGCGCCGAACTGGACGCGCTGGCCGACAAACTCGCCGAGCTTGCGAGAAGTGATCGCAACCTGTAGGTTGCCATCGATGGCAACCTACAGGTTGCGATAGGAAGGTGGCAATGGTTTCGGACACGATCGAGCGGGTGGTGGTGCTGCGGCACCCCATCGAGCGGGTGTGGGCCACGCTGACCACCGCCGAAGGGCTGTCAGGATGGTTCGGCTCGGTGGCTGAGATTGATCTGCGCCCCGGTGGGCGGGCGTTCTTCCGGTGGGACGACCTGGGCGATGAATCGACCGCCACGATCACAGTCGTTGACCCGCCCTACCGCTTCGCCTTCAGATGGGCCATGGAGGGCTTGCCGCAAGACAGCGCGCCCCAGACGTTGGTGGAGTTCACCCTGGAGCCTGTGGCCGAGGGCACGCGGCTACGCCTGGTGGAGAGCGGGTTCGCCCAAGTCGCCGTCGACATGGCTCGATCCGCACACAAGACCAACAGCCAGGGATGGGATGCCGAACTCGCTGACCTTGAGGCCTACCTCGATGCGGCCACCTGACCCGGACCGGCAGGCCATTGCGGTGTTCGCGGCGCTGACCGAGCCTATCCGGAGAGCGCTGCTGGACGAGCTGGCTCGTGCTGGGCCGGCCACGGTGACCGAGTTGGCGCGGCGGCTGCCCGTCAGTCGGCAGGCGGTGGCCAAGCACCTCGGCCAGCTCACCGAAGCGGGCTTGATCAGCCTCGGCGAACCAACCGGCCGCCGTCACCCTTACCGGCTGGAACCGGCCGCCATCCGCACCGCCCAGGTGTGGCTGGCCACCCTCGCTAATCGGTGGGACGACCGACTGGCCGCGCTGGAACATGCACTGGACGCCACCGACCCCAACGATGGAGACACTCGATGAACGAGCCGAGATTCACCGCCGGTCTGAACATCGCCATGAAGATTCCCAAGGCACAGTACGACGCCACTGTGGCGTTCTACCGAGACACCCTGGGCTTCGATGTCAACGAAGACGACGTCTCCTACGCGCCGACCGTTTCCAGAACCCACTCGGTGCGGTTCGGCCCCAACACCCTGTGGCTGGACTGCGTCGACAACTACAGCCAGCCCGACTTGTGGCTCCAGCTCCACACCGATGATCTCGACGCCGCCACCGACAAATTCGCCCGCATCGGCATCCGACCATGTGACGAGGTCGAACCTCTGGAAGACCCCGGGACCAGAACCCACTGGATCAAGAACCCAGCCGGTGTCATTCATCTGCTCGCCGAAACCACCTGACACGAAACGGACCGACCAAGCTCGAAGGATGTCCGCGCCCCTCCCCGATCGACGTCGTGTGGCCGCCGGCGGCTGCTCCAGGTCCGACGCCGTCCGCCCCTTGGACGGGTAGCCCTTCGCGGATCCACTACTCGATCCCGCCGATCATCTCCTTGACGCGGTAGCCGAGCTGGGCAAGGGCGAGCGCAGCACGGGTCGCGCCGTCACAGCCGGGCCCCCAGCGGTACGTGATGACCGGAACCGCCGGATCCAACAGGCTCGCGGCGCGCTCCGGAATCTCAGCGCTGGGCAGGTGCACCGCACGCGGCACATGCGCCTGCGCCCACGCGGCATCTCCCCGCGAGTCGACGAGTACGAAGCCCGGGTTGCCGGACTCCAGCGAGACATGGACGTCGGACACATCACGAGTCCGACGGCTGGAGGAGCACGGAGTCGTATCCGGCTACTCCGCCGTCGTGAGCCCCGAGGCCCTGGGGCTCGAGGTTCTTGCTTCCGTCCGCCTCCGCTACCGCGACCTGGAAGGCACCACGGGCCGCATCGCCGCCCTGGGCTCAGTCACCACGAGCGTCGTCTACTCCAGCCCGCTTCCAAGCCGCTCAGTAGCCTCTGCCGCGTCCCAGGAACCCACCCGGCGCGTCCGGCGACTGACCCGTCAGACGGACCTCGCTGCCGGAAGTTGCCGGACATCGGTCTGGCCTGCCGGTCGGTGCAGGAGCGCGGTGGACGGCTTTCCATCGGTCGGCCGAGCGCGGGACGAATGAAGCGCTGCCCTTCATCGTTCACAAGATTCTGGCGGGCAGCTCGGGTGAGGAGGAGCGCTTCCCGGCCACCGCCGGTCCGCCGCCCGGCAAGGCGCGGTGGACAGCGGACGAGGCCATCCGGCCCGAGCAGTAGGCACAGGCCGTCTGGCTACTCGTGGACATCCGGACCCTCCTTCTCGCGCCACTCCTCTTCGAGGATGCTGAACATGTCGGAGTCCCGCCAACCGTCGCGGATCAGCGCAGTGTGACGATGACGTCCTTCCCAACTCATGCCGAGCTTGCCGAGAACCAGTGCCGACCCGATATTCCGCGGATCACAGGTGGCATAGATGCGGTGGAGTTCAAGATCCTCGAACCCCCGCGCAAGTAATTCCTTGCCGATCGCCGTTCCTACGCCTTGACCCCAGGCCCGAGGATGCACGGCATAGGTGATCTCGCCTTGACGTTGCACTCGACTCCGGACGTGGAGCTCGCCCATGCCGACCACGTCGCCCTTGACCCGGGCCGTGTAAGCGAACCGCTGTTGCGGCGAGTGCGCCCAGGCCTCGACCGCAGTCGCCACGAACGCGCGCGTTTCCTCTTCGGTGTTCGGTCCCCACGCCTGGAAGCGACAGACCTGGGGGAGGGCAGCCCAGGAATGGACAGCTCGCCAGTCGGCGAGCTCGATTCTGGCCAAGGTCACCGAGGGGCGAGACACAAGCTGATCTTGCCAGATGCGGTCGTTCACCGACCTTCGGTTCACGAACTGACACCCTGCAGACACCGAGACTCGGCGGATTTCCGAACCACCGTGAAGCGGTCACCGGGAGTGCCCAGGCTGCCAAAGGTCGGCGCAGGGGCGGAAGGACGGAAGTCGGGGACGGTTCGACGCACGGGCGACGGACGTCGGTCACCAACTGGTCGCTGACGGTCACGCTCCTGGCGGAGATCAGTGGCGCTGTGGGGTCTGGCATGATCGAGGGATGCCAGAACGTATGGTCGCGGCCTGTGACGGTGCCGCCAAGGTCAATCCCGGGCCTGCCGGCTGGGCCTGGGTGCTTGCTGACCCTTCGGGGAGCCCGCAGCGTTGGGAGTCGGGCCCGCTCGGCCGCACGACGAACAACGTGGCCGAGCTGACCGCGCTCGCGGAGCTGCTGGAGGCCACCGATCCGGCCGTGCCGTTGGAGATCCGGATGGACTCGCAGTACGCGATGAACGCGGTCACCAAGTGGATCGCCGGGTGGAAGCGCAACGGCTGGCAGACCACGTCCAAGAAGCCCGTGGCCAACAAGGACCTGGTCGTTCGCATCGACAGCCTGCTGGAAGGTCGCGACGTGACCTTCCAACACGTCCTCGCCCACCAGATGAACGGCGACCCGCTCAACGCCATCGCCGACGCCGCGGCCAGCACGGCGGCCACCGAGCAGGCTCCTTCCGGCACCGCTCACGGCGCCGCCGGCTTCCCGCAGCCGAGCCCTGAGACCGAGGACAAGCCGCGCGCGACCCGCTCCGGCAAGGCGCGCTCGCGCCCTCGGTCGGGTGGCGGTGCGGGACCGGTGATCAAAGCGAAGTTCCCCGGCCGCTGCGGTCACTGCGCGTCCCGTTACGAGAAGGGCGAGGAGATCACCAAGGTCGCATCGGGTTGGGGCCACCGGTCCTGCCTCGTGGCGCAGGCATGAACAGTGCTCTCTGCGGCCGTGACGGTGTCCTGCGAGAGGGATGCGGCGGCCCCAGCTACCAGCTTGCCTTGACCACGGACGCATAGCCCTGAGCCCCCCAGCTGTCTCGGCAGCTGGATGCTCACCGCTGTGGGAAGGTGCGACGAGCGAGTGCCCGAGCGCCGGACGGGGACGTAGACCGAGTAGCCCGGGGGCAGGAGGCGGACAGTGGACGAAGTTGCGGTGGTGCGTCGCCAGGGTGAGGGGGCAGGCACACCACAGACCGGAAGCGACAGCGCCCGTACGGCCCAGGATGCGGGCCGACCCGCCCTGGCGCACTCTGGAGCCATGGCTGCACCCGTGGTCGTCCACGCCCCCGACAGCCAAGGTGGTCGGCGCGTCCTTGCTCACGGTCGGATACTCGGCGTGGCGTACAACGCCATGGAACTGCTCGACCTGCTGGAAGAGGCAGGCATGGAACGTGAGCACATCCACTTGGACGACGCCGACCTCATCGACTGGAAGGACGGCGGGGCGTGGGAGTGGGGGCCGAGCGAGCCCTGATCTCTTCACCAGCCCCCTGCAACGCATTGCCAGGCACGTCCCGGCCCAGCGCAAGGCCCACCGCGAGTACGAGAAGCGCGTCAGCACGCTCGCGCCGATCGGACCATGATCGTTCTCGGCGCCAACCGCTGTACTGATGTTTCCCGATGCCTGGAAGGGCCTCGTTCAGCGCGGAGCGATTCCCGTGTCCGTGGAACGGAGCGCCTCATCGAGGAGGCCCGCACCAGGGCCCGCCAGCCAGCGGTCGAAGCACAGCAGGAACGGGAACTCCGTGCGCAAGGCGTCGAGGTTCGCGTTTCCCACCAGCCTGCCGTCGTCTACGAGTGCTTCCAACTTGCTGAGGACCTCGTCCTGTGCCGGCAGGGTCGTCGGCAGGCGGCTGTAGCTGATCGATCGGCCGGCGGCCTGGGTCAGATGCCCGGCCAGGGCGTTGCCGGTGAGAGCGTCACCGGCGATCTCCATGGTGCGGCCGGCGTAGCTTTCGGGTGAGCCGAAGACCGCGGCGACGATGCGGCCGATGTCGCGTACCGCGATGAACTGCATGGCCTGGTCGGGGCGCATCAGGAAGGACAGGTGTCCCCGGTCGAGGCCGATTTCGGGGGTCACCAGGAGCTCCATGAACGTGGCTGGCCGAATGATGGTACTGGCGATGTCCAGATTCCGGACATGGGCCTCGATACGGCTCTTGGTGTCGAGATGGTCGACGCCCGTTGTCGACCCCGCGGTGACCGCCGAGCTGTAGACAAGGTGGGCGACGCCGCAGCGCTCGGCGATGTCGGCCACCGCCGTGCCGAAGCGGACCTCGTCCTCGTTGGTCACGCCGGCGCCGGCCTGGCCGGAGTTCGGCTGGACACTGAAGACACCGTGGGCGTCAGCGAAGGCCGCGCGGAGCGACTCCGGATCCCCAAGGTCACCGCGCACGGTTTCGACGCCGGAGGCGGAGAGGGACCGGGCCCGGTAGCCGGACGGATCGCGCACGACCGCGCGCACCACCCAGCCGTCGGCCCGCAGCGCAGCGGCGACCGATCCCCCCTGCTGCCCCGTGGCGCCCAGGACGACGACGGTTTTGTTGATGTTGGTCATGCCGACCACGCTGCGCTTTCGGCGATCACGGACGTGTTCCCGATGAACATTGCTGATTCTTCCTGGGATCCTGAGGAGTGAGTCGGAGATGTGCTGGTCACAGGCCTGCTCCAGAGTTCGTAAGGGGTGGTTCGCGCCGTGTCCGCTACGCTAAAACCTGACGCCAACGTCAGGTGCAAGCGAGACGTGGAGTCGAGTCAGGAGGCCGGGATGCGGATCGGAGAGGTCGCCGCGAAGGCGGGCGTCAGCGTCAGGGCGCTGCGCTACTACGAGCAGCAGGACTTGCTGCACTCCACCCGGAATCCGGGTGGCCAGCGCCAGTATCCGGCCGGTGCCGTCGAACGGGTCAGGCTTATCCAACAGCTCTACTCCGTGGGCTTGCCCAGCAGAACCATCCGCGAGGTGCTGCCGTTCGCCGACTCCGGTGAGGCGTCACCGGAACTGCTGGAGCTGCTCGCGGCCGAACGCGACCGCCTCGACCGGCAGATGACGGACCTGCGGGACGTGCGCAACCGGCTGCACGACTGCATAACCGAGGCGCGGAATCATGACGGAACAGGAAGTCCATCCTGAAGCAGGGGCGGCCACACTCGCACGGCCCGGACCGTGATCGTTCTCACCGATAACCGCTGTACCGATGTTCCCCGAGGCCGTGATCGAGAACGCGCGCCGGCTTCATCCGGAGTGCCGCTTCGCTGTCGCTTCCGCCACCGAGCTCGACCTCGGTGAAGCATCCCTGAGGGGTGTGCTCGGGTGGTGGTCACTGTTCAACTTCCCCCGGGACGTCCTTCCCCAGGTCCTCGCCCTGTTTGCGCGGGCGTTGAAGCCAGGCGGACACTTCATCACCGCAACACACGTCGGCGACGAAGACGCGGTGCCACCGAGGCCTACGGAGGCGTACCCGTCCGTTGGACGACACGCAAGTGGCGGCCGGAACAACTCGCCAACCTGATCGAGCAAGCCAGCCTCAACCCGTTCGCCGAGTTGCGACTCCCCCCGGAGGACAGCGGGCCCGGTCTGGTCGTCATGGCCAAGCGCCCCGGCTGACGATCTTTAGGAATCAAAGCGGCAAAGGCTCTTCTGCCGGGACTCACCACCTGACGCCACCGCTATTTTCCGTTCGGATACTCCGCGAGGGCCTCTCCTGTGCGCACATATTCCGGCGACTGGTGGCAGACGATCCAGACCAGTTCGTGCTCCTCGGCGTGCGTCACCACCAACTGTCTCGGGCCTTCACTGTCCAGGTGCTCCTGGACCAGCCGGACGGCGAACTCGCGCTCAATGCTTCTGGGACGTGAGGCGAGCGACGCCGGATGGGCCTCATCTTCGAACGTCTCACATAATGTGTTAACAATACGTCTCTCTTCTGGTAAGAATGGTTCTCGCAGACGTTCATGTCCGTCAAACCGGTCCAGGGAGGCACCGCCATGCCACTTCTCCGACCACCCGGACGTCCAGGTCGCCGCCGGTCGCCGCCGCATCTGAGCCGTCGGTCCGTGCTGCGCCGACGGGTGTCGGCAGCCGACACTGCCGGAACCGGACTGCTCAACGTCTGCGCGGGCCGTCCGGACGCGGTCCTCGGCACCGAGTCGACCGGCGTGCGCGTCGACACCGTGACGCCGAAGTGTCCCCGCTGGCACAGAAGGTTGCCCTCGACACCGTCGGTCGGCTGGTGGCCCGGAGCGGCATCGACCGGGACCGACCGACAGCCAACCGGACGACCGTCGTCATCGTCGTGGGCCGATGATGCTCGTCGGTCTCGCCGAACGCCGGTGGCTGGTCACCGGCCTGACCATGGGAGCCGTGACCGGAGAATGACGTCTCACATCCTTCCCTCACACATCCCCTCCACCATGCGTGCCGCAGTGCTCCGCGCCCCGGAGGAACTGGAGATCCAGGAGCGCCCGGTGCCCGCGCCCGGCCCCGGCCAGGTACTCGTCCGCGTCGAAGCGGTCGGCATCTGCGGATCCGATGTCCACTACTACCGGCACGGCAGGATCGGCGACTTCGTCGTCCGTGCCCCGATGGTGCTGGGCCACGAACCCGGCGGAACGGTCGTTGCCCTCGGCCCCGACACCTCCCGCCACCAGATGGGACAGCTCGTCTCCCTGGAGCCGGGCGTGCCGTGCTCCCGCTGCGCCCAGTGCCGCCGGGGCCGCTACAACCTGTGCCCCGACGTCTCGTTCTACGCCACGCCACCCGTCGACGGCGCCCTGTGCGAGTACGTCGCCGTCGACGAGGACTTCGCCCACCCGGTCCCCGCTCCGCTCACCGCCGAGACGGCGGCGCTGCTGGAGCCGCTGTCGGTGGGCGTATGGGCCTGCCGCAAGGGCGGCGTCGAGACTGGTTCCCGGGTCCTGGTCACCGGGGCGGGCCCCATCGGGCTGGTGGCCGCTCAGACCGCCCGCGCTTTCGGTGCCACCGAGGTCGTCGTCACCGACGTCGCTCCTCACCGCCTCGAACTGGCCCGGCAGTTGGGGGCCACCACGACTGTGGACGTACGCTCGACCGGCCTCTCCGACACCGGCTTCGCCCCCGATGTGCTGCTGGAGTGCTCGGGCGTCCCCGCCGTCGTCGACGAGGCGCTCCGCACCGTGGGGCGGGCCGGCCGAGCCGTACTGGTGGGCATGGGCGGGGACACCGTCCCGCTGCCACTCGCCCATGTGCAAAACTTCGAGATCGAGGTCACCGGCACCTTCCGCTACGCCAACACCTGGCCGACCGCCATCGCGCTGGCCGCCTCCGGCGAAGTGGATCTGGACCGGCTGATCTCCCACCGATATCCCCTGGAGGCGGCGGAGAACGCCCTCACCGCCGCCGACCGGGACAGCACGACGGTCAAACCCCTGGTCCGTCCGACCACGGGATGACCACCGGGCCCGGGGCCGGTCGCCCTGGCCGCCGCCCCGGGCCACCATCGGCCGCCAGCGGTCGGCGAAGGGGAAGGAGCACCACGTTGCCGACCAAGCCACGGCTGTCCCAGGCCGCCGTCGAGCAGCGCCGACAGGATGTGCTCAAACACGTCGCCGAGCACGGTGAGACACGTATCGACGACCTCGCCGCGCGATTCGACGTCAGCCTCATGACCATGCACCGGGACCTCGACGATCTGGCCGCCCGTCACCTGCTGCAGAAGGTGCGCGGGTGGGCCGTGGCCTTCCCCGCCCTGACCATGGAGACCGCCACGCGCTTCCGGGAGGGCACCAACCTCGCCGTCAAGACGGCCCTGTGCGCCGCGGCGGCCACCCGGATCACACCCGGAAGCACGCTGCTGATCGACGACTCCACCACGCTCTTCCCGCTGGCCGGCATGCTCGCCGACATCGACCAGCTCACCGTGGTCACCAATTCCGTCGGTCTCGCCCAGCGCCTCGGCTCCGTACCCGGCGTGGCCGTCACCCTGCTCGGCGGCCACTACCACAACGAGTTCAACTCCTGCACCGGCCCCGACGTGACCCGGGCGCTCACCCGCCTCCACGCCGACCTGGCCCTGACGTCCGCCACCGCCGTGCGGGAAGGCCGGCTCTTCCACCCGCTGCGCGAGTACGCGGAGGTCAAGGAGGCGATGCTGGACTCCGCGAGCACGGCCCTGCTCCTGGCCGACCACTCCAAGTTCGGCAAGACCGCCACCCACGCCTATGGCACCGCCGCCTTCTACCAGCAGGTCGTGACCGACACGGTCACACCTGCCGAGGAGGTCGCGGCCCTGCGCTCCCTCGGAGCCGCTGTGGAGACCGTGGAGCCGGACGGCACCGGGGACATCGTCCGGTAAGGGAACAACGCGGACAACGCAGTCCTCTCACACCCCACGGTGGTCCCGGATGCCCCGGACATTCCGACCCCCCCGGACCCCAAGGCCCCGCACCCCCGAGGTCCCCGAACCCCCGGGCCCACCGCGCTGGTGGTCCGGGCCGCAGCAGTGGCCCGCCCCGAGGTCCTGGGGAGCCCGTCCTCTCAGCCTCTGCTCTGGCCTCGGACTACCTGCCTGCCGGAACGTCGGCGGTGAGGTGGGCCATCAGCCTGGCCGGGGCGTCTTCCTGGAGCAGGTGGCCCGCGCCGTCGACCCAATGGAGCTCTGCATGGGGAATTCGCTCGTGCAGCCACTCGGCGTATTGGGGCGGAAGAATGCGGTCTTCGCGGCCCCAGATCAGGCGCACGGGAATGGAGATCTCACCCAGCAGGGGCTCGTAACCGACCGTATCGGCCTGCTTGATCTGGCTGTACTGACGGTAGAACGCGGCCTGCCCTTCCGCGCCCTGCCAGGGTGCGAGGAACGCCTCCAGGACACCGGGGCGAAAGCCGGTGTGCGTGGCATTACGCAGGTGGCTGGCCACCAAGGCCTCGTGAGCGTAGCCCGGGAGCTGATGGAAGACGTCCGAGTGCTGAAGAATCAGTCGGAAGAGTCCCCTCTCCCATTCACCACCGCTGACGGCGTCGAAAAGGGTGAGGTCCGAGTAGCTCGCTTCTTCCAGCAGCAGCGCGCGCAGTGCCACGGCTCCGCCGATGTCGTGGGCGACGACGCTTGGGCCGGACAAGTCCCAGTGCTGGAGGAGGCGGGCGAAGTTCCGCGCATGAGCCGCGAGGCTCAGATCCTGCCCCTCACGTTGGTCCGACTGACCGAACCCGAGGTGGTCAAAGACGAAGACCTGTCGGTGGAGGGCAAGCGCCGGTGCGATCTCCCGCCAGAGGAACGACGAGTACGGGGTGCCGTGCACCAGCACCATCGGCTTTCCGCTGCCGAAGACCGACCATCGGATGGTCCCCTCGGGCGTTTCGAACTCTTCGCCGAGCTGCCAGTTCGCTGTCACGCTTCCACGCTCCCTGCTCTCGCCCGAGTCGGCACTGTCGTCGCCCTTGCCGGACGCCGGACGCAACACCGCACCGTTGAATCCTGCACAGTACCCAGCTCGGACGTGACGGGGTGTCCGCCGAGGGCCCGCGTCAGGACGGGGCGAGGACGCAGAACTCGTGGCCTTCCGGGTCGGCGAGGACTGTCCACGGTACGTCGCCCTGGCCGAGGTCGAGGTCGGTGGCACCGAGGGCCCGCAGCCGGGCCACCTCCGCTGCTTTGTCGTCACCGGGGTACGGCAGCAGGTCAATGTGGACGCGGTCCGGCACGGCCTTCGCGCCGGGCGTGCGGAGGAACTCGAGATACGGGCCGACACCCTTGGCGGAGCGCATCACCGCAAGTTCGTCAGTCACCTTGTGCAGGGCCCAGTCCATCGCCTCGCCCCAGAACCGGGCCATGGCCCGTGGGTCCGCACAGTCGACCACCACCGCGGCGATCGGCCCGGTGTCCCGGTAGACCTCCCGGGGCTCCAGCACGCAGAACTCGTTGCCCTCCGGGTCGGCGAGGACCGCCCACGGCACTCTTCCCTGACCCACGTGGGCGGGCGTAGCACCGAGAGTCTGAAGGCGCGCGACCAATTCCGCCTGATGGGCCGCAGAGGTGGTGGCGAGATCGAGGTGTACGCGGTTCTTTGTCGTCGTCTTGGCTTCCGGGACGGTCACGACGTCGATGCCGACGGCGACCGGGTCCGGCCAGACGAGGCCGCCGACGGGTCCGACGTAGGTGGTCACCCCGGACCCCGTGCCATACATGCTCCAGCCGAGCGCCTCCGCCCAGAACCGGCCGACGGCAGTGACGTCAAGAGCCTTTATGTTCACCTGAACAGGTCGCAGCGCCATGTCGGCGATCCTATGCACCCGCTCTGCAACGACGCACGCACCGCCGCCGATCAGAGATCATTGCTGGGCTCAGTCAGCCAAGAGGAAGGCACCGAACCGGCTACAGCTGGAGCGAAGTCGGCGCCACCGGTGGTGACGTCGGTTGCCTGTAGCAGGCACGGATTCCTACATCAACGGCATCAGGTCCGCCGTGTGCATCACCGGAGTCCATGGCTGCTACGACGAGCGCAAGGACGTCCAGGAATGGCCGTACCACTCATGGGACGCCAAGACCTGCTGGTGGTATCGAGTCGACACCCGGGCCAACGGCAAATGCGGCGAGGGAGACCCACTCGGCTGACCGTCTCCGCGCTCGTATCAAGAATCAGGGGACTCCGCCGGTGGCCGGACCGGTGGCAACCGGTACCTGGTGCTCGGCCTCGGCACCGGGAAGACTGCCGACCCCGCCTTGCTCCCCGACCGCGACGAGTTGATCGCCTACGGGCCGCTGCTCTCCGACGACGGCACCAGCTGGCTGGGCACCGCGGTGCTGGTCCGGGCGCCGGATCCAGACACCGCACGCGCCACCCTGCCTTCGAACCGCTACGACCATACCGAGGTCCACGCCTGGCAATTCGGCGGAAGACACTGATGAACTGAGACGCAGAAATATTTCTGTGAGGGATGCACGGGAGGGATCACGAAGCCTGCTGCAGCTGCAGCAACTGGGGCTGGGCCGTCAGGTCGAGTGCGAAAATACCTGGTGAGGATGGCGAAGCGCTCATTTCCTGATCCAGAATGATTCGATGGTCACGCTTGAGACTCCCCGTTTGATCCTGCGTCGCTGGCGTGAGGAAGACGTCGGGCCCATGGCTGCCGTCAATGCAGACCCCGAGGTCATGCGGTGGATCCGGGACGGCAGCGTCCGTGACGAGCAGCAGACTCGTGGCGGGATCCAGGCATGGGAGAGCGAGTGGGAATCACGGGGCTTCGGGCTGTTCGCCGTGGAGATCCGGTCCACTGGCGAGCTGGCCGGGTTCACCGGCCTTTCGGTGCCGGACTTCTTGCCGGAGGTACTGCCGGCGGTCGAGGTCGGCTGGCGGCTGGGACGTTCCCACTGGGGGCAGGGCCTGGCCACCGAGGCCGCTGCGGCCGCAGTACGGTTCGGGTTCGAAGAACGAGGGCTGGAGCGGATCGTCAGCATCGCCCAAGTGGGCAACGACGCCTCCGAGCGGATCATGACCAAACTGGGGATGCATCCGGTCCGTGAGACGGTCAATCCCACCTGCGGTCGGCGAGTACGGGTGTTCGAGTTGTTGTCGGACCAGTACGCAGATCGGCAGGTCCGTCGATGAGCTCGCGGACGATGCCGGCGTGGCCTGCGTGCCGGAGGGTCTCGACAATCACCTGTACCAGGACCTGTTGGCGCGTCAGCTCGCATCGGTCGTCCGTGCCAAGGACACCGTGCCGTGGCGGGCGTGCGCCGGTCACGGTGCCAGTGCGGTGGCCACCTGGGACAGCCGATCGGCTGACAATGCGAAGCGGTTGGCGGGATTACGGAACGAGTACTCGCCGTCGTTGACGGGGAAACCGTGCCCGGCTGTCGTCCAGTGTGCCGGGCCGGGAGCGGCCTGGTCCTCCAGGAGAGCAGAGGCCAGGGTCTCGGGGTCTTCCACGCTCGTACGCGCGCTGAGTGCGACCGTCAGGCGGACAACGGCATCGTCGGGTACCTCGTCGTCACCGAACGCAGGCAGCAGGAGCAGCAGGCGGGCGTCGGGATCGGTGGTGCTGCCGCCGGGCAGCCCGTTGTCGGCGGCTGCCACCAGTTCGGGCCAGGACAGGCCCGGCCCCATGAAGTGCCCGTCGTCCCGGGCGAGGAGCTCGGCCTGGTCCCAGTCGGGGTGGTGGAGGAGGTAGTCGGTGCCGGTGTCGTCCGCGACAGTGCGGTAGACCACGTGGAGACGGTGCTTGTCGGCGAGCGGGACAGTGAACGTCGGCCACTCGCCCCGGTCCCACAGGCGCTGCTGGAAGTCGCCGGCCGCGTCGTAGTCCGCGCCGAACAGCAGTTCCTCAGCCTCCTCGCTCTGGGCACACGAGCAGAGGTGCCCAAGCCAGAACAGGGGCTCGTCCAGGGGCCCGGCCCGGTGTGTGAGGGGGCCACCGTCGTACCCCGGTATCCAGGCAGCAGGACGCAGGTCAGCGCTGTTCATCACGGAGGACATCATGCCGCCCGGATCCGGCGCCTGCTGACAGCTCCGCTGCACACGGCTGAGGCTCCGAGTCGGAGCCTCAGCCGTCGCCGGGTCGGGGAGGCAACGGTGGGGTGGGGCGGCAACGGGGGAGCGGAAGGTGAGGTCGTCTCAGTCGAGTGCCCCGGGCAGCGACTCGCCGAGCGTCCCTTGGGCGAGCAGGGCTTCGGTCTCCTCGCGTCGGGCCAGCGACGGCTGCGCCCCGGCGCGCGTGGTGCTGATGGCCGCTGCCGCTGCCGCCCATCGACCGGCCTGCTCCAGCGACCGTCCTTCGGCCAGCCCCACGGCCAGGGCGCCGCAGAACGAGTCGCCAGCCGCCGTGGTGTCGACGGCCGTCACGGGGAAGGCCGGAATGTGCAGGACGGCGTGTCCTTCGCACACCAGGACGCCGTCCCCGCCGAGGGTGACGACGACGGCGCCGACCCCCAGCCGACGCAGTTTTCGCGCCGCCGCCGAGACGTCGTCGAGCTTATCCGGCGTCGAGGAGAGCCCGGCGAGCGCGGCGAGCTCGGTGCGGTTGGGCACCAGCAGGTCGACTCGGGAGGGGAGTTCGGCTCCGGTGACGGCGGGTGCGGGGTTGTACAGCACGGTGCCGCCGGACAGCCGCGCTGCCTCGTGGTTGGCCTCGTCCGGTACCTCCTGCTGCAGTACGGTGACCCGCGCCCGGCCGAGAGTGTCGGCCGCGGCGGCGCAGTCGGCGGCGCTCAGCCGGGAGTTGGCACCGGGGCTGACGATGATGGTGTTCTCGCCCTGCGGGCTGACGGCGATGAGGGCGCGGCCGGTCGGGGTGCCGGGGGTCCGCCGGAAGTGGCCGACGTCCACGCCCTGATCGCGGGCGGCGCTCAGCATCACCTCGGCATCGTCGTCGTCACCGACCCGGCCGACGAACGAGACCTCGCCGCCGAGCCGCGCCGCGGCCACGGCCTGATTGGCTCCCTTGCCACCGGGGTGGCGGACGATGTCCCCGCCCAGCACCGTTTCACCCGGTACCGGGTGATGCGGTACCGAGGTGACGAGGTCGAGGTTGAGACTTCCGACGACTGCGATCACGGGGCTGCCTTCGAGGAGAGAGGGGCGGAGGGGGAATCGGTGGACCGGGGGGCGGGGGCGGTGGTGTGGCGTACCGCGTCCCCGGCAGGGCTTCCACCAGGGGTGCCGGAGGCCACCGGGCCGTTGCCGGTGCCGCCTCGGGCTCCGAGGGTGCCGGGGGCTCCGGGGGCTGATGGCGGGGCGGGCGCCGTCGAGGCCCGGACGACCAGCTGCGGGGCGAGCCGTACGGCGTGCCGTGTCCCCGCTCCGCTCGGCGACGCGGCCGTAGGGGCTCCGGGACGGGCGCTGTCGGTCGGCCCGCTGCCGACGGGCCCGCCGTCGGCCGATTCACCATCGGCCGATTCACCGCCGGCCGATTCGCCGTAGGTCGAGTGGCCGACGTCCTGCCCGGTGGCGAGTCGTCGTTCCAGCAGCCGCACCGCTTCGACGGCGATGTCCCGCACCGGCTGCCGCACGGTGGTGACGGCCGGATCGGCGAGATCGGCGGGTGGGACGTCGTCGAAGCCGGTCACGGCGATCTGGCCGGGCACGTCCGCGCCGAGCTGCCGTAGCCGCTGGATGGCACCGAGCGCGATGAGGTCGTTGCCGCACACCACGGCATCGAAAGCCGGACCGTCCCCGCGTTGCCGCTCGTTCCACAGCCGGTCGACGGCCTCCCGGCCCCAAGCGGCGGAGAAGTCGCCGAGAGCGAGCAGCGGTGACTCGCCGGGGGTGAGGGACGTGACTCCCGCCTCGTAGGCGGCGCGGCGTTCCGCGGCGGCCGAGGCGGTGCCGTCAGCGCCGATGTAACAGGGCCGGCGGCGGCCCTGCGCGGCGAGGTGGTCGAGCACCAGCGCCATTCCCGCGGCGTTGTCGACGGCCACGAGATCGGCGACGCCGGGCCCGCAGCTGCGGTCGAGCAGCACCAGCGGGACGCGCGCGGCGGCCGCGGTGACGGCAGGGCGGCTGCGGTGTTCGTCGACGGGCACCACGAGCAGCGCGTCGACCTGCCGGGCGAGCAGGGACTCGATGCGTGCGGCTTCCTTGGCCGGATCGTCGTCGCAGTCGGCGAGCAGTACGGCTCGGCCGCGCTCGTCCAGTACGTGTGTCAGCTCCCGGACCAGTGTCGGATAGAAGGGGTTGGTGATCTGGGGGAGGACGAGTCCGACGGTGGCGGTGCTTCTGCTGCGCAGGGCGCGCGCGACCTGGTTGGGCCGGTAGCCGAGGCGTTCGGCGGCCTCGCGGACCCGGCGGGCGGTGCCGACGCCGACGGGCCGGGAGTTGGCCAGCACCCGGGAGACGGTGGAGACGGAGCAGCCTGAAGCGCGCGCCACGTCGCGCAGTGTGACGTCTGAGCCAGGGTTCACGGCGGCCACCACTTCTTCGTCGGAGTCCGGCGGGCGGATCCTATCGCGCGTGCCAGGTCGAAGGTCGGCAAACGTTATCAGGACGGGTTCGATCTGGTTCAGGCCCAGGTGAAAGGGTGTGACGCAGTCCTCCATTGACATCCGGTAGCCCGCTACGCAAAGTCTTGGGAGAACGTTTTCCCACCAATCCCGTCGCTCCTGCAACACGCATCCCTGCCCTCCCGTCGCGCTGCCGCCAGGGGGCGGCGGGTGGGGCGAGGGAGGGCTGAGCAAAGGGGCTCTTCGTGGCCAGAAAGATCATCCTCGACTGTGACCCGGGGCACGACGACGCGATCGCGATGTTGCTCGCGCACGGCAATCCGGATGTCGAGCTGGTCGCCGTCACCACCGTCGTCGGCAATCAGACGCTGGAGAAGGTGACGTACAACGCGCTCGCCGTGGCCCGGATCGCAGGCATCACCGGCGTCCCCTTCGCGGCCGGCTGCCCCAGGCCGCTGGTGCGCACGGTCGAGACGGCGGCGGACATCCACGGCGAGTCCGGTCTGGACGGCCCCGAGCTGCCCGAGCCCGCGTTCGACGTGGACGAGCGGCACGCCGTGGACCTGATCATCGACACGGTGATGGCCCACGAACCCGGCGAGATCACCCTGGTGCCCACGGCCGGCCTCACCAACATCGCACTGGCCGTGCGCAAGGAGCCGCGGATCGCGGAGCGGGTGCGCGAGGTCGTCCTGATGGGCGGCGGCTACCACCAGGGCAACTGGAGCCCGGTGGCCGAGTTCAACATCGTCATCGACCCGGAGGCCGCGCACATCGTCTTCAACGAGCGCTGGCCCGTCACCATGGTCGGTCTCGATCTCACCCACCAGGCGCTCGCCACTCCGGAGGTCACCGAGCGGATCGCGCAACTGGGCACCCGCCCGGCGACCTTCGTCCGAGAGCTGCTGGACTTCTTCGGCGCCACCTACCTGGAGAGTCAGGGCTTCGCACACCCGCCCGTGCACGACCCGTGCGCCGTCGCCTACGTCATCGACCCGGACGTGATGACTGTGCGAAAAGCACCCGTCGACATCGAGCTGCGCGGCGGACTGACCCTGGGCATGACGGTCGCCGACTTCCGCGCGCCGGCGCCGGCCGACTGCCGTACCCAGGTCGCCGTCGACCTGGACCACGCCCGGTTCTGGGACCTGGTGATCGACGCCCTGGAGCGGATCGGCGAGGGCGGCGGCGCCGAGGGGACGCGGTCGGCGGCCGAGGACTCCTCGGGCACGGTCGGCGCCGCGGCCGAGGCGACCGCGCAGGAGACGACCGGCGCACCGGCCACCGCATCCGACGAACGGGTGGGACGGGCATGACCGACGTCTCCACCACCGCCCCGGCCCCCGAGGGGCACCTGCGCCAAGGCCGGCCCGTGCGGGTCGGCGTCCTGATGACGGCGTTGCTGATGGCCTGCTTCGCCTTCCAGCTCAACGCGAGCATGCTCAGCCCGGCGCTCAGCAGCATCGAGCGCTCCCTGCACGCCAGTTCCGCCGAGATCGGGATGACGCAAACGGCGTTCTTCACCTCGGCCGCGCTCTTCTCCCTCTTCCTCCCGCGCCTCGGCGACCTCATCGGCCGCCGCAAGGTGCTGACAGGCATGCTCGCGCTGATGGCCGTCGGCTGTGTCGTCGCCGCGCTGGCGAACAGTGTGCCGATGCTGTTCGCCGGCCGCGTCATCCAGGGCGTTTCCGGGCCGACGGTTCCGCTGTGCCTGATCATGCTGCGGGTCGAGGTCACCGAGCCGAAGAAGTACGGCACCCTGCTGGGTGTCGTCACCGCGGTCAACGGCGGTATCGCGGGCATCGACTCGCTCGCCGGCGGCTACCTGGCCGACCACCATGGCTTCGCGGCCGTCTTCTGGACGATGGCCCTGGTCGCCGCCCTCGGCACCGTTCTTGTGGCGACGCTGGCACCTGAGTCGCGTGCCGCCTCCGGTACCCGGATGGACTGGCCGGGCGTCGCCCTGCTCGTGGTCTCCGTGGGCGCGATGCTCATCGCGTTGAACGAGGCGGGCAAGCTGGGCGCCGCGAACTGGCCCTTCGCCGGCGGGCTCGTCGCGGTCTCGGCGCTGGCCTTCGCACTGTTCTGGCGCGTCCAGGACCGCGGCACGCACCCGCTGGTGGCCACCCGTCATCTGCGGCGGCGGGCCACCTGGGCGACGCTGCTGACCACGGTGCTCACCATGACCGGCGTCTTCGCCATCATGAACGGCCTGCTGCCCGCTTTCGCACAGGACGCCGAGGCCGGACTGGGCATGTCGGCCGAGCAGTCCGCCTGGTGGACCCTCACGCCCTACGCGCTGGCCGGCCTCGCCATGGGACCGCTCGCCGGCCGGCTCGCCGCCACCCACGGCTACGGCCGCATCCTGCGTGCCGGACTCGTCGGCGCCGCCGCGACGGTTGTGCTGATGCTGCTCACGCTGGACGCGCACTCACGCTGGCTGCTGCTCGCGGCCTCGATCCTGGTCGGTGTGGCGTACGCGGGCGTGGCCAACATCGTGCTCAACGGACTGGGCATCGTGCACTCGCCGCGCGAAAACCCCGGCTTCCTGCCGGGGCTCAACGCGGGCGCGTTCAACCTCGGCTCGGGGCTCAGCTTCGCGGTGATCTACGCCGTGCAGACCGCGGCCCTGCCCGAGGACGCCTCCTCGTCCACCGGGTACGCGGCAGGCATGATCGCCGGTGTGGTGTTGCTCGCCGTCGCGTTCGGCACCTCGCTCCTCATCCCCAAGCCGGTGGCGGCCGAGTCGGAGTGAGCCCCAAGAGCCTCCCTGGTGCTGAGCTGCCGTCGGCACATTGCGTGCCACTGATGTCGGCCGGTCGCACCCGGGGGGCTCTGGACTCCCTCGGGAGGCGCCCAGAGGGCTTCCAGCTTCGTTCGCGGTGAGCAGCGCGCCCCCGAGCGTTCGCGCGACGCCGGCTATCGCGACCAGCACCGCCCCCAAGCCCATGAACAGCGCTGTAGAGCTCGCGCGGGCGGGCGGACGACGCCCTCACGCCCGTCCGCGCGGGCTCTCAGCCCGGTTGTTTGATGCTCTCGATGATGCGGGCGAAGCCTTCCTCTCCGTGGCCTGCGTCGATCTGGCGTTGGACGAGCCGCTGGACCATGGCGACCACCTCGGTGCTGATGCCCTGGGCGGAGCTGACGGCCAGGAGATCACCCAGGTCGGCGAACTGCAGACTCTGTTGCCCCTCGACGGTGTAGTCCCCGCCGTCGATGACCGTGGCGAACTCTTCGAAGGCGCCGGTCATGGCGGTCAGCCAAGGTGTGGCCATGGACGCGAACTCGCCCGCCGTCACACCGGCCGGCGCGACCATGGCGGCGCCGTGCATGAACCCTGCGAACATGACGTACATGCCCGCGAGCAGGGCGAGGTCGTACAGGGACGCCAGCCCGGCATCCTCACCGAAGTAGGTAGCGGTTCCCCACAGGTCGAGCAGCGGCTTGTGCTGGTGGAAGGCGTCGGCCGATCCGCTGCAGAGGATCGATGCCCCGGGTCGGCCGATCATGGACGGTACGGCCATGATGCCGCCGTCCAGATAGGTGACTCCTGCTCGGGCGGCCCAATCGGCCAACTCCCGTGACTGCGCGGGAGATGTCGTCGTCACATTGACCAAGGTTCGTCCGGCCAACTGATCGGAGAGCGGATCGAGTACCTCATGGACCGAAGCGTGGTCCAGCAGGCATGCGATCACCAATCGGCCGGCCCGGACCGCGTCGCCGGCAGTGTCGGCGGCCTTCGCGCCCTGCGCAACGAGATCGTCCGCCTTCCCCGGTGAGCGGTTCCAGCAGGTGGTCTCGTAGCCGGCCTTCACCAGGGCGTCCGCGAGGGCGCTGCCCATCGCCCCCAGCCCGAGAACACTCACCTGGACGCTGTTGTCACTTGTCATTTCGGTGCTTCCCCTCCTGTTCGTCCTTCGGTTCGATCCTGGCCGCAGCCAGTAGAGTTGACCAGTACGGACTAATTAGTCGGGTACTCACCCGCGAGTAAGTACCTCTTGGAGGGCGAATGGCAACCGCAGCGCGGCGTGGTCCATATTTCTGCGGCATCGACGCGGCGATGGACGTAGTTGCCGGCAAATGGAAGTCGCTCATCCTCTGGGAACTGCACCACCACGGGACCCGCCGGTTCGCCGAGCTGCGACGCGGACTGCCGGGCGTCAGCGAGAAGATGCTGATCCAACATCTGCGGGAGATGGAAGAAGACGGGCTCGTGCATCGTGAGGTGTACCGCGAGGTGCCACCGAAGGTCGAGTACTCCCTCACGGAGCACGGCGTCTCACTCAACGCCGCCCTGGCCTCCCTGGGAGAATGGGGCAGCGAACGCATGCGGCGGATCGGAGCGGAAAAGATCGTCGCCGACTCGGACGCGACAGCTCGCCGATAGCAGCGGTGGGGGTGGACCTTGGGCGCAGGTCTTCCGGCGCACACGGAGCATCGCGACTTCCCTCCCAGCAGAGGCAGCGTGCGGTGGCCCTCGACCGTGAGGTGGTCGAGGGCCACCCTGGTGGCTGCGTGGGTTACGCAACGGACCGGTGGCCGGCTGGACCCAGCGCTCGGCGACGGAACAGGACTCAGTGCTCGGCGACGAAGATGTGCGAGGCGGTCTGCGCGGGGAGTTCGGCGTTCTTCGCGCCGCTGCCGACCAGCACGCCGCCGGGCGTCGAGGTCACGTTCACGACCGCACCGGGCTGGACCCCGGCGTGCCGTAGTGCGTACAGCAGTCGGGAGTCGGTCTGCACCGGTTCCCCGATGCGCCGTACGACCGCGCTCGCGCCGTGCGGCCCGGGCTCCAGGTCGCTGAGGCTGACCATGCTCTCGTCGAGGAGTGGCTCGGTGGTGCTCTTCTCGCCGAGTTCCGCCAGGCCCGGGATCGGGTTGCCGTAGGGCGACTGTGTCGGGTGGCGCAGCAGTTCCAAGACGCGGCGTTCGACGGCTTCGCTCATCACGTGCTCCCATCGGCAGGCTTCGGCGTGCACCTGCTCCCACGCCAGCCCGATCACATCGACGAGCAGGCACTCCGCGAGCCGGTGCTTGCGCATCACGCGGGTGGCGATCCGTCGGCCCTCCCGCGTCAGCTCCAGGTGCCGGTCGTCCGCGACATGCAGCAGACCGTTGCGCTCCATGCGGGCGACGGTCTGGCTGACGGTGGGACCGCTTTGGTGCAGGCGCTCGGCGATGCGGGCGCGAAGAGGGAGGACGTGCTCCTCCTCGAGCTCCAGGATGGTGCGCAGATACATCTCCGTGGTGTCGATGAGGTGGGTTGCGCTGTGCGTCATGCTGGAGTCTCGGCGGTGGTGGTCAGGACGGCGCGGCCGAGGACGTGACCGGCCATCGTGAAGCCGAGGACGGCCGGGGTGGCGTCGGCCGGAACGCCGATGGAGGCGACGTCCAGGGCGTGCACCACGGTGAAGTAGCGGTGCGGGCCGTGCCCGGCCGGTGGGGCGGCACCGATGAAGCGGGCCGCACGGGCGTCGTTGGGCAGTTGGAAGGCGCCGTCGGGCAGGCCCGAACCGATGTCGTCGCCGGCTCCTTCGGGCAGCTCGGTGACGGTGGCGGGTATGTCGGCGACCGCCCAGTGCCAGAAACCGGACCCGGTGGGGGCGTCGGGGTCGTAGACGGTGACGGCGTAGCTCTTGGTGCCGTCCGGGGCGCCGCTCCACGACAGCTGCGGGGAGATGTCCTTCCCGCCGGGGACACCGGAGGAGAACTGCTCGGGCGGCCAAGTGGCGCCGTCGGTGACGGTGGTGCTGGTGACGGTGAAGGAGGCCGCCTCGGGGAGGCGGGCGAAGGGGTCGTTGGCGCTCATGGCGTCGTTCCTTTCAGGTCGTGCTCCGGGGTGGTGGTGCGGGCGAACGGAGGGAGGGCAGCAGCGTCGTGCAGGGGCACCGCTGTCGCCACCGCCCCTCGACATGAATCGACTGTAGCACTAATAATCGATTATCCTCGGGATCGTCTATGGTGGATGCATGACTCAGACCGGCCAGACCTCGCCCTCGTCGGGGAAGCAGATGCTCTCCGAGCATGTCCACGCGCATCTGCGGGACGCGATCATGCGCGGGGACCACGCCCCCGGTGACGCGCTCAAACCGCAGGACCTCGCCAAGGAACAGGGCGTGAGCCTGGCCGTTGTCCGGGAAGCACTCGTGCGGCTCGCCGGCGACGGCCTCGCCGACCGGCTGCCCAACCGTGGCTTCGCCGTCCCGGCCTTCTCCGACCGCCGCTGGCAGGAGATCGCGGAAGCCCGCCGGGCCGTCGAACCGGTCATGTTGCGGATGTCCATCGAGCGCGGCGACCTCGACTGGGAGGCCCGCGTGCGAGCCGCCCACCACCGCCTGGCCCGCACCCCTGCGTATGTGCCGGAGGAGGGCGCGTACTACAGCGGTGCGTGGTCAGAAGCCCACCGGGTCTTCCACCGCACCCTGCTGGAGGGGTGCGGCAACCCCGTCCTGCTGGAGACCTTCGACCGGATGTGGACCGCGAGTGAACTGGCCCGCCGCTGGTCGGCGCACCGCGTCCCCGACCGGGACGGTGCCGCCGAGCACCGCGAGCTGGAGGAGGCGGCGCTGGCCCGCGACGCCGACACCGCGGCCGAGTTGCTGGCCCAGCACCTCACGCTGACCGCGGCCGGACTGACCGGCGGTGCCCACCCGGAAGACGGGTAGTCGGCTCACCCACGGAGTCTTGTCACAGTGGCCCGCATCGTGTTCCGGCTCTGCTCAGCTTGTGACCATATGTCGCTCACTCGGGGCGGCAGCGGCCTCTTCGGGGCCCGTCGAGGTTTGACTGCTCGCTGCATCGAGTGAGAGGGGCGCAACCCACCATGGCTGGAACCTCGTCGATCAGCGTTGGCGGCGTGACCTATCGCGTGACGCCGGAGGACCTGGCCAACGCCTCCTCCAACACGGCAACCACAGCGGCTGGACCGGTGGGGATTCCTGCGTCTGGAAGGGGTGCAGGCCTTCCTGGGAAGGATCGGTCTTCCGCAGCAGCGGGCAGCGGGGGAGCCGGTGTCGCCCGCTGCCCCTGGCCCCGCTGTCCCGTCCATGGGGCGCCCGGAGCGGACGGGGAAGAGGTCGCGCCGGCGGTGCGCGACGCTGCCGAGGGCACGGTGCTCGGCATGCGGCGCGCATGGACGGTGCTCGCTCTCGTGCTTCTGGTCCGGCGGGGCTGGGCCTGGCTGTCTGGGGCATCGCCAAGCTCTTGAAGGACGACCTGCTGCAGGCCGGCTTCATGCTCGGGGCGGCCGGATGCCTGGCGGGTACTGCTGCGGTCTCCTACGGGGCATGTGGAAGGTGGACGGGACAACTCTCGCGGACGACGACGGCGCCGAGTGAGCCCCGGCCCGGCCGTGGCCGGATTCCTGCGAGCCGGCCTCCGGCAACAGCCTGCGCCCTGCCGTTTCTGCTCGGCGGCGGGCGGGCCCGGCGCCGAGGGCACTCATGTCCCTATGGCGAACGGGTTGCCGTGCCCAGGAAGCTGCCCGCTCGGCGGTACGTACCGCGTCCGCCCCTCCTGGTCGGTCACCTGTGTGAAACCGGCGCCCTCCAGAAGAGCGGCGTGCTTGTCCCTGTGGCGCCGGTTGACTGCGAACCCGACGGGGACGAGAGCCATCAGCGCGGCCCAGGCGGTACCGGCGACAACCACGGCAGTGGCGCCTGCGCTGATCAGAAAACCGGTGGGCACGGCCAGCGGAACAGCGCCGACCCCCGCGAGTACAACCAGCTGCTTACTGGTGTACATGGTGGTGATGTCGAACGTGATGCGGGCCTTCAGAAGCTCGACCTCCGCAGGGGCGAGGGGCGGCAGCGTGCCCCCGTCGACGGCGTTCGGGTATTGCGCCCAGTTCCGCGCCGCCCGCTCGCGGGCCTGCGGGCCGGGGTCGGGCACGACCAACATCACATACCCGTTGCCCTGCGGCCCGCCCCCCTGCCGTACGTCTGCGTATTCGTACCCGAACTGCTGGGCGATGGCGGCGAGGCGGGAGAGCTTCCTCATCGATCCCAGGGCGGGGGCGACCTCGACGGGCTCTCCGCTCGCCATCTGCCGCAGCATCTTCCGCACGTGCCGTCTACCCACCGGTTCCCCCGTCACCCACACGGCCCCGGAAGGGGCCGACAGCCCCATTATTCCTCACGAACACCCATACGCCTGCCGATCACCGATTGCCACCGCAACAAGTGGAAGAACACTGCCGCCGCAGGTCAACGAGATCGGACAGTGAGAAAATCTGGAACAGCACATACAAAAGCGCGCATAAGGAGCCTCACGGAAACAGAGGCCACAAAGGCGGCGGCGTTCGAAGGCACGGCGGGATACCGCCGTCCGTGACCGCAGCGCCTGCGCTTACCAGACCGTGAACTGCGATGAGGTCCCCGCTCTTCGCGCCGCTGGGTGGGCTGTTGGGCTGGCTGCTGGGATGTATGGCCGGTCCTCGCGTAGCGGGCAATCAGGTATCGGCGGCAACGGCCGCTTCAGCCGCACCCACGGTTGACGAGGCAGACCACCGCGAGCCATTGCAAGATCGTTTCAGGTCTTGATCAGCACCCTGGCACGCGCCCTAACCTGGCGTCGGGTTGCTGTTCAGCTTGCGCCGTTCCCGGCGGTTGGGGTGGCGGATGACTACACCCGCCATGCCGCCGGAACCAGTGAGTCGGATCAGCGGAGTTCCCGGGAGTCGGTCTGGAGTGGTCTTGTCCGTCAGGCCGCCAACGCCGGGATCCATGCCGCTGGTGTCTACGACCCAGCTGTCGGGAACGACAATCGTGACACCAGATGTCTCCCCGTACGCCTCCACTGCGACCTCCGTGAGGCGGCACTCGACCCGGGTGAAGTCAATCTTCACACCCCCTACGCCACCGTGAGCGATCACGTGCCCGGGAACCTTCCAGCGTCCGGGGCCTCGAGACGCGCCGTACATGCCGCCCTTGAGCACCAGCGGCGACCGGCTCTCAGCAGAATTCAGCCTAGGTATATCGGCGGTCAGAACGGCCAACTCGGCGTAAGTCCGGGACGTCAGCGCCTGCTCCAAGCGTGAATCCAGCTCATCGAGATCGATTCGCCCCTCGGCTGCCGCATCGCGCAGCTGCTCCACCACTGCTTCCCGGTCGTCGTGAGAGGCGCGAAGCTCTCCTGATGGTGGTGCAGGGCGCGGAGAGGGCTCCGGAGGCTGGGCAGTCATGGCCACAAGAGTAAGCAGCCGGCGGACTGAGCGGATGGGGCTGCACGTCTCAGACACTGCCTCGTAGGAGCCGTCCTCCATGCAGTTGGCCGGGACGCGCACACCGAGCAAGAGGAGGCGGCAACGGTATGCGAGCCACTTCCGTCGATATCGAACACAAGGTCGATCGCATTGCGCGCAAGGGCCCGTGAGCCGAGCGCGTCGCAGGTGTGTCCCTCACCCAGCGCGTGTATTGCACCGAGGACCACATCACCTGCTGCGAAGATGGCGGCTGTGGCCAAGGAGCAGATCGCCGAGGCGGCACTCCTGGCCGCGCCCTGTGCACCCGCGGCACCGATGCACACGGGACCTGGCCCCCAAGCTCATCGACGCGGCCGAAGGGCTGCGCGCCCGATGCCGCCCCCGGCATCGGTCGAGCCTGACATCGGACAAGACCCGCTGACTGGACCTGGTGCGAGGTGACCTGACGCGACGCCGGGCGACGTTTCGAAGGAGGCTCGATGACTGACTACTACGATCTCGGCAGCTGCACTCGGCTGGTGTCGACCGGTGTGGGGGAGGCGCAGACCTGGTTCGACCGCGGTCTGGTGTGGAGCTATGCCTTCAACCACGAGGAAGCCATCGACTGCTTCGAGCGGGCCCGCGAACTCGACCCGGAATGTGCCATGGCGTTCTGGGGCATCGCCTACGCCCTGGGCCCCAATTACAACAAGCCCTGGGAACGCTTCGACCCTGCCGATCTCGAATCGAGTATCTCCCGGGCATTCGAGGCGTCCGCCCGGGCGGAACGTCTCGCGCACCGGACCACGCCTGTGGAGCGGGCGCTCATCGGCGCGCTGCGGCAGCGATACCCGCAGCCGGAGGCGGCGCCGGACCTCTCGGTGTGGAACCACCGATATGCCGAGGCGATGCGCCTGGTGCATGCCGAACACCCCGACGATCTCGACGTGATCGCGCTGTTCGCCGACGCGCTGCTGAACCTCACCCCGTGGCAGCTGTGGGACCAGTGGACCGGTGAACCGTCTCCGGGATCCTTCGCCGTGGAGGCGCGTGCCGCACTTGATCACGCACTGGGACTGCCGGGCGGTCCGGACCACCCGGGCGTGCTGCACATGTACATCCATCTGATGGAGATGTCGTCCGTGCCGGAGCAGGCCCTGCCGATGGCCGATCGCCTGCGCGATCTCGTCCCCGATGCCGGCCACCTCCAGCACATGCCCACCCACCTGGACGTCCTGTGCGGTGACTACTCCAAGGTGGTGTCCTCGAACGCGCGCGCGATCGAGGCGGATGGAAAGTTCGTGACGCGTTCCGGCCCGATGAACTTCTACACGCTCTACCGCTGCCACAACTTCCACTTCAAGATCTACGGCTCGATGTTCCTCGGGCAGCGCGCAGCCGCGCTGCACACGTGCAGCGAACTCGAGGCGGCGGTTCCTGAGGAGCTCCTCCGCGTCCGGGTGCCACCGATGGCGGACTGGCTCGAGGGCCTCCTCTCCATGCGCATGCACGTGCTGATCCGCTTCGGCATGTGGCGGGAGATCATCGACGCACCCCTGCCGAGAGACCCGGAGCTCTACTGCGTCACAACGGCGATGATGCACTACGCGAAGGCCGTCGCCCACGCCGCCTCCGGCCGGGTGGAGACGGCTCAGGCGCAGCGGGCGCTCTTCGAGGAGGCAGTGGGACGGGTCCCGGAGTCGCGCACGCTGTTCAACAACACCTGTCGGGACATCCTCGCGGTGGCGGCCGCGATGTTGGAGGGCGAGGTGGAGTACCGCAAGGGAAACATCGACGAGGCCTTCGCCGCGCTGCGGCGGTCGATCGAACTCGATGACAACCTCCCCTACGACGAACCCTGGGGGTGGATGCAGCCGACCCGACATGCCTACGGGGCACTGCTGTTGGAGCAGGGCCATGTCGAGGAGGCCGCAGCGGTGTATCGGGCCGACCTGGGCCTGGACGGCACCGTCCCGCGGTCCCAGCAGCACCCGGGCAACGTCTGGGGCCTGCACGGCCTCCACGAGTGCCTGGTCCGGCAGGGGCACAGGGGAGAGGCCTCCCTCGTCGAGCAGCAGCTGCGCTTCGCCCAGGCCAGGGCCGACGTATCGATCCATGCCTCCTGTTTCTGCCGACAGTCGGCTGTCGGACCATCCCCCTCCGGCACCGGGTCCGCCGGACACTGCCACTGACAGGCCGCGCTGCGCGGAATGAGGAGTGAGAGAAGAAGCTGCTCCGTGGGAGGTAGCGCTCTTCCGGTACGGGTGTGGCCGGTGCGCCCCCGCTTCCTCGGTGACGCGTTCCTCGTACTGGGGAGGCCGTGCGCTGTGCGCCGGTACGGCCGGGACCACCGGCACGCCTTGGGCGCCGGCGAGGATGGCGGGTAGTAATTGGCTCTTCGCAGGTGAGGTGTGTCGGGGCGTTGCCGGGTGGACGTCGAGGTCTACCAGGATGTGACGTTCCTGCGCTGCCCGTCCGAAGGGCCTGGCAGACCCCGACGCGCTCCGCGCAATCTTCGCGCCTCGAGTCGGATCAGGCGGTGATCGGGCGCCGGTGCCCGGCCGCGTTCACCGATGAGCGGCCAGCACTGCCGCGAGGCCTTCTTGCAGGTCCTTGACGAAGTACTCGGGAACCTCCAGTGACGGGAAGTGTCCCCCGGCTTCGGGCAACCCCCATCGGACGATCTGCCGGTACCGCTCCTGCGCCCAGGGGCGCGGGCACTTCTCGACGTCGCGGGGATACATGGTGAGTGCTGACGGGACGTCGACCCGAAGTTCGGGGTCGAGCGAGTTGTGGCTCTCGTAGTAGATGCGGGCGGCCGATGCGCCGGTTCGCGTCAGCCAATACAGGGTGACGTCGTCGAGAAGGCGGTCTATGGAAATCCTCTCGAACGGGCTGTCTTCGGTGTCCGTCCACTCGGCGAACTTGTCGAGGATCCAGGCAAGCAGCCCGACCGGAGAGTCGACGAGAGAGTAGCCGATGGTCTGCGGACGGGTCGCCTGCTGCTTCGCGTACGCCGCACGGTAGCGCCAGAAATCGCGGGTTTCCTCGACCCATTTGCGCTCGACTGCCGTCAGCCCGTCCATTGTCAACCCGGGGGGTGCCTCCGCGAACGTCGTGTGGATGCCGAGAACGTGCGACGGGAATCGGCCGCCGAGAACCGTGGTGATGTTGCCTCCCCAGTCGCCGCCGTGGGCTACGAACTTGCTGTAGCCGAGCCTTTCCATGAGTTCCACCCATGCGGCCGCGATCTTTTCGGTTCCCCACCCGGTGGTGGTCGGCTTGTCGCTGTAACCAAAGCCTGGCAGCGATGGAACCACGACGTGGAACGCCGGCGTGTCCGCACCTTTCGGATCTGCCAGCTCGTCCACCACATCGATGAAGCGAGCAATGCTGTCCGGCCAGCCGTGCGTCAAGATCAGAGGAGTGGCGTCGGCGCGCGGAGATCGGCGGTGCAGGAAGTGGATTCCCAGATCATCGATGGTCGTGCGGAACTGGCCGATCCGGTTGAGACGCTCTTCGAACGACCGCCAGTTGTACCCGGTGCGCCAGTAGTTCACGACATCGACGAGGTCGGCGAGCGGAACGCCCTGTTCCCAGCGGCGAGAGCCGGGTTCGGCGCGACGGACCGTCTCGGCCTCCGGAAGCCGCGCCGCGGCCAGTCGCGCGCGCAGATCGTCGAGGTCGGCGTCAGCTGCGTGGGCTTCGAACGCTTGCACGTCGGTGGTCGGACGGGGCATGAGGACCTCCCGGTCATCGCGGAACCGGCTACAACCTGTTGCGAACCGGCTAAGACGGTTCTAGCAGGTTGCCGAGCCACACCGCAACCGCCTAAGGTGGTTCCATGCGTACTGGGTTCCCTGACTTCCGCCTCGGCAGCGTGCTGGCGACCAGCTTCACGGGGACCTTGTCGGAGCGTCATGGCGACGCTGTGGAGCGCATTCCCACGCCGCAGCGACTCGTCGACTGGCTGGCGGTGTACGGCCTCGCCGTGGACTCCTGCACCACTGACCAGCTCGACCTCGCTCGGGAACTGCGGGAGTCGATTCACGCCGCCGCGACAGCTGCCGCGATCCAGGACCCTCTCCCTGCGTCTGCTGTTCAAGTCATCAATGACTTCAGCGCTCGGGGTCGTGCCGCGGCCGTCCTGACGCCCGAGGGCAATCGCCAATGGCGGCTCAGCTCGGCCGCCTGCGTGGAAGATGCCCTCAGCGTGATCGCCGCGGACGCGATCAGCATCATCGCAGGCGAACGAGACGGGAAGTTGGCTTTGTGTGCATCGCCAACCTGTCGAGCCGCCTTCTTCGACACCAGTCAGAGTCGCACCCGCAAATGGTGCGACATGAACACGTGCGGGAATCGTCAGAAGAAGGCACGCTTCAATGCCAAACAGCGCAAAGATCCCAGGTCGGCGGCGTGATTGTTCCCCTCGGAACGTCCAAGGGGCCCCACCCCTGCGACACATCTGGGTGCACCCAGCGGTACCACCAAGAGCGATCCGTTGCCTTGGAACAGCGTTCTCGCTCAATACACATACGCTTACTGATCGGCGACGTTCATAGGCTTTGCGCAGACATCGGGCAAGGCCTTGAGCCGGATCAGGCGGTGAGCGAGTGCTGAGCTGCCCGAGCCGGATCCGTGGTGCCGGACGTACGGGGCGGAGAGCGTGGGCGCGCCACAGTCATGCGGCGGGCGGCTGGCGCATGAGCCGTGCGGGCACCACCCTGCAGGCGAAGATCTCCCAGGGCTGGACCGTCGCTGCCTACCGGGAGCCGGAAAAGGCCAAGGGCAAGCCGATGAAATGGTTGCCTTCACAGAGACCTGTCACTCCACGGGCTACTTTGCGTATGGGCGCTGTCGTCGTTGTTCTCCCGGGCAAGAATCTGCCGAAGACCAGTGTTTGGCGATGCCTGCCGGACTGCAGGCCGACCGCAGCGCAACCGCCTTCACGGAGAGGACGCCGGGTGCCAAGGAGCCATCTCATCAATGGCTTGCGGGCTCCGCATCACCACTCAGCGGGGCCCGTCACGCAACGAAAGCCCGTCACCGGTTCCAGCCGGCGATTCGGTTGTGCCCCAGCAATCGCGCCTGCTCGTTCTTGAGTCGGGTGAACCGGTCGCGGATGTACTCCCTGAGCTCCGGGCCGGGGAAGGATATGAGTGACAGGTGCTCCTCGTAGTTGCCTTGGGCCCAGCGTGCCGCGGTGATCTCGTAGCCGGCCACATGTGCGCACAGTTGGAGCAGGACATGGGGCATCTCCTCCTCGATGAGGAGGTCCGCTTTGGTGACCACCACGTCGCGCATGGCCTGGATGTTGGGAATGAAGACGGTTGTGGCCCAAGTGCGCCACTCCGCAAGCTCCTGATCGGTGGGAGGCGTCTCGTGGCGGAAGGGATCACGACCGTCAGGGCGGGCGTACTTCTCCGAGAAGGCGTCATAGGTACGGCCGTTGGCTTCCATCAGGGCGAACAGCGGTCCGTAGAAGTCGCTCAGCTGCTCATTGACGCGGGTGAGCCGGGCCTGTCTCTGCGCAAGCCGCAAGCCGTTCAGGTAGGTCGCGAGGTAGCCGATGAACGCCAGCCCGACGGTCACGATCACTGTAGCCATGACAGGCGATGCTAGGGGCTGGTCAGGGACCGAGTGGAAGGACGTGCAGGTGGGCGACACAGCTGGTGGCCCGGAACACGGCGTCGCCCTTGAGCCGGCAGGACAGGAGTGAACTTGCCGCCACGGATCCTGACCGGTCACCGTCGACTTCGCCCGCGCCGCGAACGGATGGCAGGTATCGCCAGGATCAGCGGCGTCAACACCTGGCTGTCACGCAGGTTCGCGCCAGACGCTGCGACCGCCGGCGGGATGCCCTGGGCCTCGGGCGACACGTGCAGCTTGCTGCCCTTCTTGCCGCGATCCACCGGGTCCGGCCTGGTCGGCGAGCCCCCCTTCGCGCGGACGGAGGCCGCGTCAACGGTCGCCGTGATCCAGCCACCTCGCCCCTGACTCCGAGTTCGTCCAGCAGCAACCGGAAGACCAATTCCCAGAGTTCGTCAGGAACCAGCTGCTTCGACCGATCAGCACCCACGACCAGCATCATGCTGCTGTGCCGAGCTTCAGTAGTCGGTCACCGGCGTAGCCGGATGACGTGGTGAGCGGGATCGATCGCAGCTGTCTGGTCGGCACATGCGAGGCACATCGCCTGTCAGACCCTCATGCGGCAGCATTCATGTCACCGGCTACGGAGGGTGTGTGACAGGCCCGATGGCTCATTGGATCAGGTCGGTGTGCGGATGCTCGGGGGAGGCCGGGCAGACGTAGAGCTGCATGTTGTCGGTGCTGCCCACTTCGACCGCAGTCGGCTGCGAGGGGTCTTGGCCGGCGTAGTGGGCGGCGTAGGCGGCGGCCTGGTCTTCGCACGGCGTCCAGCTGCGTCCCTCACCACCGTCCCATTCGAAGGAAGCGATCGTCAGCAGCGGGATCATCTGCACATCGCAGACAGTGCCGTGTCGGCGATACGGGTCGGTGCGGCCCCACGGGGGCCAGCCGCCGACCTTCCAGCCGGGAGCGTCAGCCAGTTCGCAGTCGTAGAAGTCCCGCGGGTAGTCCCCATAGGCGCTGTCCACGTCGACGCCGGCTGCCTGCCACCTGCTCGGGTCCTCCACCATCAGCCGCATCTCCGGGCTCAGATCGAGGCTGTCGGGGTACTTGGTGATCGCTTCTGGTGACAGCCCGCACCGCTCCGGCACATAGCCCCGATAGTTCACCTCGTACGGTTCCGGCGGTGTGGCGAGGATGTCGACGACCGCGGCGGCGGACCGCCAGAACAGCGCGGTCGACGGCTTGTAATCCGGTTCGTGGTCGTAGGGGCACCATAGAATCTGGAGCAGATCGGCCTGGCCGGGCGGTCGCAACAAGGGTATGTCGCGCAGATACAGCTGAACCACGGGCAGCATGGGGACCGGGCAGTCCGCAGGCCACGGAGGGCCGGCGTCGAGTCGCCCCGCGAGCCTCGCGGCGCTCCGTTCCTTGAGCGCCGCCTCCTAGGGTGTCAGCCCGACATCACCGGAATCAGGGTGCCATCGGGCCTGCATGCGTCTCTCAAGCCGCACTATGGCCGGTGACTGGCGGAATCCACTGTCACGGTGCAGGTGCGAGCTTTCGCAGTGTGGCCACGGCTCCACGGCCGGCCACAGCAACGGTCCCCCGACCGAGCTCTCCCTGACCGAAGGCGACCCCGGGCGGGGATGCAGCCGGATCGCAGGACGCGCCCAAGAAGCCAGCTCAGGGAAGACCGCGGACACCTCTACAGGCCGCGGCGGAGTCGTACGTATAAAGACCATGCCGGTGATCCTGCCACCAGCCACCGACGGTCCTTGTCCCCCTCAATCGACGTCGCTGGCCTCGGTGTTCAGTTGAACAAGTCCAACGCAGGCAGACTGGGCCACGGTGACAGCAAGCCCCGCCTGTGCGACACCTGTCGTGCTTCGGTTCACCACACGAACATCACACCGCAGGAGACAACCTCTTATGGCCGGCTCGGACCCAGGCCGCTGAATGAAAGCCTTTGCGCGTGCCGCCGCCGGATGATGAGGTGGCACGGTGACCAACGTCCGTGAGGTGGCGATTGTCCGACCGTTGACGCTGGCTTGGGTGAACAGGCAGCTGGAGGTCGGCGAACGGGTCGTCAGAACCGAGGTGCTACGCGGCGGCATCACTGCCGAGATGCGGCGGCTGACTGTCGGCAGGCGGGACGGAGGCACCCGTGACCTGGTATTGCGGAGCTTCGTCGACCCGTTCTACCTGGAGCACGCCGAGGAGTCGCTGCACAGGGAGGCCGGCGCCCTGTCCATGCTCGCGCAGACCGGCGTTCCGGCTCCTGAGCTGGTCGCGGTTGATCCCACCGCCGTGTACTGCGAGTATCCGTCGCTCTTGATGACCCATCTGGCGGGCCGGGCGGTCCTCGACGATGAGGGATTGCAGACGCGCATTCACCTGCTGGCCCGCCAACTCGTGGCGATCCATGCGTTGCGGCCCGCCGAGCGGCCCCGGGAGTACGTGTCGTTGACGACCGCCGACACCGTCGTGACACCGAAGGGCGCCGACGCGGCGGTATGGGCCGCGGCGATCGATGTGATCCGCAAGCCCGTGCCTCCCTATGAAGGGCGCTTCCTGCACCGGGACTTCCAGCCAGGCAACGTGCTGTTCGACGTGCCGCCCTCTGGGCCGGCATGCGACCGGATCACCGGCGTCGTCGACTGGGCAGCGACCTCTTGGGGCCCGGCGGATCTCGATGTGGCGCACTGCTCGGCCATCCTCGCCCTTCTGCACGGCCCGGCGTGGGGTCTGCGCTTCCCCGAGGCGTATGAGCAGGCAGGCGGGGCGCTGGCTGCGGAAGCGAGCGAGCGGTTGTACTGGCAGGTGCGCGACGGGCTGGCGTGCTCGGAGGAAGTGCAGCAGGTGGCGCAGGCTTGGCGGGAGGCAGGGAGGACAGAGCTGACTACCCGGTTCGTGGAGGAACGGCTGGACGCCTATGTCACCGCCCTGATGGACCCCGGCTGACCGCCGCAAGAATGCGGTGAACCTCACCGCTGAGGGCGAGTGGCGGACTGCACCGAAGGCGAGGCAGCGGGCCAACGACGACCTCCTGGCACCGCTGTCGGGAGCCGAACGGGAGCATTTTCTGGAGTGCTCCGGAGGATCGACGGAGCGCGGGGATCAGGCCGACATGCGCAAGCGTCTCCGCCTCCGCCACCGGCGCGGCAAGTCGGCTCCGGCTCCGCTCATGATTCGCCGGACGGGGCGTGGGTCGTGTCCGCAAAGTGGCTGGTGTGTTGTTCCGCTCGGGGTGCCGTCGAAAGGAGTTGACTGATGGCCCGTATCCGCGTCCCGCGGCGCGGCCCCGGCCGAGCCGGAACGTGGCCCGGCCGGGTTGCGGCGGACAAGGACTGCTCGTCCATCCAGATCCGCACCTACCTGCGTCGGCGGCGCACCAAGGGCGGCGACCCCGGAGCGGAGCCTGGCTCCCCCTGGCATCGCGGACGCGACCTGGGCCGTGTCTTCGAAGTGGGTCTGTCGGATGACCTTTACCGGACAGCCTTCAGGAGAGCTTGAGAAGTAGTTCGCTGAGTTCGCTCGGCATGGTGATCATGCAGTCGTGGCCGGTCGGCAGTTCCCAGACCTGTGCGGCAGTGCCATTGGGTTGAATCGGGGGACAGGGCGACGGGTGATGCCTGCCGGTGCAGCGCCGACATTGTGGATGTGCGTGCGCGGGATCGCGTTCAGGGCTGGATTGTCCAGTCGCACCGGTTGCTGCAGACAGCGCACCGGCTGGTCCGAGAGCATTCCGCGCAACCAGGCGACGTCCGCCGGATCCGCGACGCCGAACAGGCCGAAGGGCGCGGGCTTTTCGGGCATCGGCGGCACGCGCCAGCCGTCCCCGGACTTCTCGGCGAGCTCGATCAGTTGCCGTGTCACCGGTTGGACGTCGACCGCGGACTCGCCGTCTTCCGGGACCATCGCGTCGAGGTGGACCAGGTGCGCGACGCGTTCCGGAATCCGGTTGGCCGTCGAGGAGATCACCAGTCCCGCGTAACCGTGGCCGACGAGTACGACGTCGCGGAGGTTCTCCTCGGCGATCAGCCCGACCACGTCGTCGACGTGGGTAGCGAGTCCCACCTCCGGACCGAGCAGGTGCACTTTGTCGCCATAGCCGGTCAGGGACGGCGCGAACACCCGGTGCCCGGCAGCCTCCAGGAGCGGCACCACCCGTTCTGGGTCCGTCCGGTTGAAGGCGTAGGCCTTCCGGTCTTGCGTGGATCACTCGCCGACGAGGACGCGCCGCGCCGCTCAACGGTGTGTGTCCTGGGTGCATGTCCCACAGGCTGCCGTCAGGCGCGGACGCGTCCGGGCATTCCGCGGGAGGGTGGCGGAATCCTCGCGTTCGATACCGCCACCCTCCCGCTCGCCTCTTACCTGGTGTAGTCCTTGATCCAGTAAGAGCAGTCGATCCACCCCGGCAGATTGCCGCTGAAGTCCTTCGCGCAGGCCTTGAACTGGACCTCGGTGCTGCGCGGGATGTTGCTGATCCTGCAGTACTCGAACCCGTTGTTCGCACCGTTCCGGTCGTCGCACGACGTGATCTCGGAGCGGCCGGGGAGCTTGATGCGGAGCACCATGCTGTAGCCGTCCTTCTTGGTGTCCGCGATCCGGAACTTGTTGTTGTCGCCGCTGTTGAACGCACCGGTTCCGCGACCGTTAGCCGCATCCGCGATGTGCCAGGACCCGACAGCGTTCGCCGGGGCCTGCGCCAGGGCGACACAGGCGGCGGCGCCGACCGCCACGGTCAGAACACGCTTGATACGGGACATACGCCCCCCACTCTCCTCACTTACAGCTCCCCGAACGGCGAACCCGTCGGGTGGTCAGAAGAGGATCATGCCCCGGACAAGCGTGATTTGCCAGAGTTGCATGGGCGCTTCTTTGCCGACGCACTGTGTGCGGTATGTCGAATAGGTGAGTTCGCAGAGGCACGTATGCGAAGTGCCCGGACGCGTCCGCGTCCGGGCATCCTGCGGGCGGGTGACGGGCCCCCGCTCTGTGCCCTGCCCGTCCTCTGCACGGCCCCGCCGCGGTGCCGCCGTTCGCCGGTAGGCCGGTATTCGGCCGGGAGCTAGGTACGTTCGGTGTCCCGGCGGCATGTCGACGCTCGTACTCGGCAGGGCTGAGGTGGCCGTTCGCCGAGTGCCGACGCCGCGGGTTGTAGAAGCCCTCGCTGTAGGCGAACACGGCCTGCTCGGCGTGACGACGCATGCGGAACGTGGTGTGGTCGATGAACTCTGTTTCCAGCGAAGCGAAGAAGCTCTCGGTGACGGCACTGTCGAAGCACGAGCCGGTCCGCCCAGTGGAGGGCCGGATGCCCGCTTCCTCGCAGCGTTGACTAAACGTCGAACTCGCGTAGGACTTGTCCGGTCGATCATGTGACTACTTCGTGTCCGGGTCGTTGATGTGGACATGGGGCGGGGTGATCTGACTGATGCCGAGTGGGAACGGCTGCGGCCGTTCCTGCCGGTCAGCAACGGACG